>CAIQIY010000683.1 GCA_903871975.1 uncultured Chloroflexota bacterium
CCGATGTACGGCAAGTTGCGATAGCGCTCGTCGTAATCGAGACCATAGCCAACGACAAACTGGTTCGGAATGTCGAACCCCAGATAGTCGACGGCGATGTCGGTGACCCGACGCTCGGGTTTGTTCAGGAGCGCGCAGATCCGCAGGCTCGCCGGGCTGCGCCGCAGCAACTGGCCGCGCAAGTATTCGAGCGTCAGGCCGCTGTCGATGATGTCTTCGACGATCAGGACATGACGGCCGGCGATATCGGTGTCGAGGTCCTTGAGCAACCGTACGACTCCGCTCGATGCGGTGCTGCTGCCGTAGCTCGAGACTGCGATGAAATCGAGCGCGAGCGGCAGCTCGATGGCACGCGCCAGATCGACCATGAACATCGTGCAGCCCTTGAGGACGCCGACGAGGAGCAGATCGCCGACGGCGGCATAGTCGCCGGCGATCTGTTGGCCGAGTGCGCTGACGCGCTGCTGGATGACATCGGCGGGCAGCAGAATCTCGGCGATGTCGTGATGCATGTGGCTTCCTCCATGAACGGCTCAACAATTGGCGGTGGGGCGATCTTCCTCGGATGGTGCCGACCGGACGGTCATTCGCTGGAGTGTCAGGGCGAGTTGCGGTGTGTGATGTGCCGACAGGCGGTGGTCGACGGCGATGCCAGGAATCCAGAGCGGCCCGCGGGTGTCGGCGATGATGGGCCAGCGCGCACGCGCACGCCGCGGCAGCCGCTGGTCGACGAATATGTCCTATACGCGGCGGTGTCCTGCTGCGCCGATCGGCTGCAGCCGATCGCCGGGGCGCCGTGGCCGCACGACGAGCGTGCCTTCGAGCAGCTGCGGATCGAGCGCGACACCCCAGCGGTCGGGTGGCGCGACGGCGCGGTATGGCGTGGCGCAGAGACACCACGCAGCGCCCAGGGCCAGGCATTGCCCCGCGACGATCGGATGCATGGCGTCATCGGCGAGCGCTGGCCCGTCGAGTGCGGGCGGCGTGCCGATCACCAGCATCCCGTGGTATGCCACCTCGACGCCCACGCCAGCCGGCCACTCGGTACGTGCACCGACGCCGCGGCCGAGCAGCGCGCGGGCGCGCTCGACGGCAGCGAAGTCGAGCGTGTGCGACGAGCCGAGCGTCGCCCAGGCACGCCGCAGGATCACGCGCTGCAGCGCCGGATGCTGTTCGGCCAGCGCCGTTCCGTCGAGCGTGATCGTACCAGGCGCTTCCTGTGCCACCGTCGGCCACAATCGATCCACCTGCGCACACAGATATTCCTGCTCGCTCGCATGAATAGCTGCCGTCTGTGCGAGTGTGCGCACCAGCTGCGGATTGGCTGCCTGCATGACCGGCACCAGGTCGTGGCGGATCCAGGCGCGTCGGTGGCTGCGGTCGGCGTTGCCCGGATCCTCGCGCGGCACGATGCCGGCCTCGTGGCAGTACGCGGCGGTATCGGCGCGGCTCACGGCGAGCAGTGGCCGAATCAGTGCTGCGCGCGACGCATTGGGCGGGGGCGTCGGGATCACGCCGGCGAGGTAGACGAGCGCATCGTGCAGCTCCAGCGCCGGCGACCACGCCCCGGCGCCGACGCATTGCGCCATGCCGGCGAGCCCGGCACTACCGCCACCGCGCAGCAGATGGAGCAACACCGTCTCTGCCAGATCGTCGGCCTGGTGCCCCAGCGCGATCGCCTGCGCGTCGATGTGGTGTGCCACCGCGGTGAACAGCGCGTGGCGCGCATCGCGGCCGACGGCGTAGGTGTTGGCGCGTCGCTGCCGGGCGAGCCGGGCGACATCGGCGCGTGCGATGGTATACGCCAACCCGCGCCGCCGCGCCTCATCGGCGACGGCCATGGCGTCGGCTGCAGCCGACGCGCCGCGCATGCCGTGATCGAGATGCACGACATGCAATGACACGCCGAATGCCTCACGCAGGCGATCGAGGACATCCAGCAGGCAGCTGGAATCGGCGCCACCCGACACTGCGACGATCACCGGCGCACCGGCAGTGATCAGTTGCTGGCCGACGATGGCGTGCCGAACGGCCTGCGTCACCTGTGCCACCAGCGTCGCACGTCGGCTGGTCATCGGTCGTCCAGCCGGATCATATAGATCGTCAGGTGCTGCTGTGTTGTCGCACCGCTCATCGCCACATCGAGCGTTGGCCGGCGGTTCCAGCCCCACAGATACACCGCAGCAGGATCCGGGTCGTCGCTCGACTGATGTGCGAGCAACGCCTCGATGATCGCAGCGATCCGTAGGTTCGTGTCGGCCTCATCAGTGATCATCGTCACCGGGTTGGCCGTGCAACACTGCACCGTCACCGGCGTACCGGTGTCCAGCGGGCCGAGCACCGCGCCATACTCGCCGCCGCCCGAGGTGAGCAGTGCGCCATCGAGCGCGGAGCCCGCCAACAGCTGCACGGTGCCGGCTATCTGAGTAGCCCCCGTGCGCGTGAGCGTGCTGTCGATGCGTGGTGCGGACGACGCCGTCGTCTCGACGACGAAGCTGCGCAGTCCGCCGATGTCCACCAGGATCTCCGACACGGTCGTATCGGTGGGGCTGCCGATGATGCGTGCAGCAGCCACCGACCCCGATTCGATGCGCCGCTCGACCACCAGCGCACCTGCCGGCAAGGTCATGCGGTAACTGGTGCGCGTCGGCGAAAAGATGCTGAGCGATGTCGTCGCCAGGCCACGACCGCCCGACTGCATGGTTTCGACGACGGTGATGGTATGAAGCCGGGACACCGTGCCGCGTGCCCCGATGCCCACCAGATACGCGACGCCGACGAACACCACGATCGTCACCGGAATCGTGATCCAGCCCCAGTCGAGCCGATCCAGCCGCCGCAGCACCAGATAATTGACCGGGCCGACGATGATCAGGTAGAGCATGAAGAACAGCGCGATGCTGCCGACGCCGGGGAGCTGGAGCTCGCCGAGCGCCAGGCCGCCGAGGAGCGGTGGTGCGAAATCGCCACGCTCGCGCGTGCCGAGCGAGCTGCGGTCGTACAGCGGCACGAGCTGTGCCCAGAAGCGGGCACTGCCGTTCCAACCGCGCAACAGCGCCAGATCGAAGCGCGTGACATGCACCGCGCCACGGCCGATGGTCCGCGAGTACACCAGATCGCCAGCGATGGTCCAGGCGCGCCCCGCGGGCCCGATCGCCACCCGACTCAGCGTGGCGTCGTCGGGCAGTGCCTCGCTGCTCGGCGCCACCGCCGCGAGGGGCGCCAGGCTCCCGCGCTCCACACCGGTGATCGTCACCGGCGACAGATCGGCGAACCCAGCCAGCGCCCGTGGATCATCACCGCTGATCACCAGATGCCCACCCAGCATTACCCAGTCGGCAATCACGTCGCGCTGTGCCTGATCCAGCGCGCTGGTGTCGATGCCATGAATCACCAGCACGTCGAAACCACGCAACGCCGCCACCCGCGGCGAAAGCTGCTCCAGCACGATGTGATGCACCTCGACGCCGCTCGTCACCTCTGGCCGCCAGACGACGCCGCGCAGCAGTGACTGGTCGCTGCTGGCGACCACGACGATCGGCGCAGTCGGTTCGTGCTGCGTCAGCGTCGCCTCATCTGCCGCGACGACCGCATCGTCGACCAGCAGTTCGATGCGCCCGTTGCGCAGGTACTCGTCCTCGGGTACGAGCACATCGACGACGACCTGCTGGCGTGCACCACGCGGCAACTCGACCGCGGCCGCAAAGCGTGCACTGCCGTCCGGGCTGCGCCAGACCAGCTCGCCGCTTACGTCGGCGCCAGTGTTGACGAGGTCGACGACGACCGGAAACCAGTCACCGGTCCGATATGCGCCCTCGTAGCCCATGGTCGCATCGATGGTGACGCCGGTGTCGGTCTGGGCGATGCTGGTAGCTGCCGGCACCCCCACGCCGACGAGCAATGTGATGGCGATGAGGGCGATCCGTCGCAAATGCATGATCATCGCTGCCCCCTCGAACTTTCTGGCACGGCCGACAGCCGCGCGTCGTCCTCACGATGGAACAGCCGAAGAAGTCGGGTGGCTGAACAGGTGCATCACTCGATCGACCAGTTCATCCGGGCTGCAGCCTTCACTCGAGAGCTGGACTGCATCGTGAGCTGGCTGCATCACGTGGCGATCGAGCTCGTCACGACGGGCGATGTCGTCGCGGATCGCTGCCAGCTCTGCTGGTTGGCCACGGGCGATGCGTTCCTGCAGCCGACGACGGGCGCGCTCGTCGATCGATGCGACGAGGTAAATCTTCAGCGCGGCGTCGGGCATGACGACGCTGCCGATATCGCGGCCGACCATCACCACGCGCCCCCGCAGCCCGATCTGCCGCTGACGCGCCCGCATCACACGGCGCACCTCGGGGTGTGCGGCCACATGCGAGATGCGCTGCTCAACATCACTCCGGCGCAATGACCAGGTGACGTCGATGCCGTCTGCGCACACGGTGTACTGACGCCCATCTGCGACCTCGGGTGGGCGTACATCGATCACCAGTGCCTCGGCCAGGTGTTCCAGCGCCACGGGATCATCGAGTGCGACGGCGCGCTCAATCGCCGCGAGTGTCAGCGCCCGGTACATCACGCCGGTATCGAAATAGAGCCAGCCCAGCGCCCGGGCGAGCCGCTCGCCGAGCGTGCTCTTGCCCGAGCCGGCCGGGCCGTCGATGGTGATCGCGGGAATGACGTTCATGCGTGCGTGTCGCCCATCGGTCATCGCGATTGTCAGACAACTATTCTAGCACGGACCACACCGGTTGGTGTGCCGATGGCAGTGGCCGGCGAGGTCGGCGACTGCACGCCACTGCCCGATACACATGCCATGGATCCTACCACAACCCGCGGGCGTGGTCAGGGGTCGGCGACAGTCGGGCGAGCCCCGCGGGCGCGTGCGCCACACTCACTCGATGCGTTCGAGCGCATGTTCGGCCTGGATCAGCCGCCGTGTGCCCGTCTCGCCACGCAGGATGAGGGAGTTGGTGAGGGCATACCCCGCCTGGTACCGCACGCCGCGCAACAGCGGCCCATCGGCGATCCCCGTTGCCGCGAAGAAGACATGCCGGCTGCGTACCAGCTCGTCGTCGCGCAGAATGCGCCGGGTATCGAGGCCGGCGGCGCGCACCAGTTCGCGTTCGGCGGCACTCTGTGGCGCAAGGCGCACCAGCATCGCGCCACGCAGTGCCTTGACGGCACACGCGGCGATCACCCCCTCGGCGGCACCACCGATGCCCAGCAACACATCGATCCCCGAGTCGATCGAGGCGGCGAGCAGTGCGCCGGCGATGTCACCATCGGTGCGCAGCATCACGCGCGCCCCGGCGCGGCGGATCTCGTCGATCAGATCGGCATGACGCGGCCGATCCAGCACAAACACCGTCAGATCGCGTACGGCCTTCTGCTTGGCACGGGCAATCAATGCCAGCGTCCAGGCGGTCGGCGCGTCCATGCATTCGGGAACCAATGCTGGCGCAACGGTCCGATTGACGACGAGCTTCTCGAGGTATGCCGCTGGCCCGGGCGACCACATGCTGCCGCGTGGTGCCAGTGCCGCCACCGCGATCGCGTCGGTGCGTCCCTGGGCCAGCATCGTCCGGCCATCGATCGGATCGAGCACGACGTCGAGTTGCGGCCCACCGCCCCGGCCGACGTGCTGGCCGCTGGCCAGCCGGGTCACGCCGACGGCACGCCATTCCTCGCCGATGACGACCGTGCCATCGATCGCCAGCAGATCCAGCGCGCGCGCCATCGCCGCTGCAGCATCGTCGTCGGCTTCGTCGCGCCGGCCAAGGCCCATCCAGCGACCGGCAGCGACGGCCGCCGCCTCGGTGGTGCGCACCAGGTCGAGCCCGAGGTTGCGATCGAGTGGCAGATCAGTCATGCATGGCCTCCAGGAGATGCTCATCGTGCCAGGCGCGCATGCCCCCGGCCAGAATGGTCAGATCGGCATATCCCTGGGCGTGCAGCGTGATGGCGGCACGCTGGCTGCGGCGACCGGTGCGGCACACCAGAATGATCGGCTGGTCGCGCGGCGGGGCGAGCTCGCCGGCGAGCACGGCCCCCAGTGGCATCAGCAATGCCCCGGGAACATGGCCGCGGGCGAACTCGCGCGGCTCACGGACATCGATGACACACGGCGCCAGGGTGTGGTTGATCCTGGCCCACAGCTGCCGCGGCGCAATCTGCGGCAGCTCGGGGAGCATGCCGACGATCGCGCGGGGGATCGGGAAGGTGCGTTTCGGCAGGTTCTGGCACTCCTGAAA
>CAIQIY010000684.1 GCA_903871975.1 uncultured Chloroflexota bacterium
CTGGCAAGAACCGCAAAATCTGAGGGATCGGCCCTCGAGCGACGATCTGACGACGCGCCAGTGCGGTCATCAGATTGATACGCCCATGCCAGAATGCGTGAGCGATATCTGCCTGCATGCTCATCTCGACGTCGATCGGAATGTCAACGTCCCCCCAGATGACATCAAAGTATGCACCTGGTTGCGATGGTTCACGTGCTGCGGCAATCGTCACCAGCGCATCAGGATCGCGGTAGCGAAACTGGATGTTCAGGTGTGCATCGCGAATGCGTGGTGCGATTCGCGAATCACAGCTGGCTTCATCGTACAATGCACCGAAACATGTATGCAACGTCGCATAATCGACAAAAACCGGCACAATGTACTCCTCTCGAGCCTGATGTCGATACCATCGCACGGTCGCATGCCGTAGCACATGCGCTCGGTACAGGCAAAGTATAGCACACCGGCAGGATTGGTGCAGCCCTGGAGTGAGGCGCCGCTCCCTCTCCCATTCCCATGCCGCCGCGCGACGGCTCCACTCTGCGGCGCGAGAGCGGGGGCGCGCCAGACACATGGGCGCTGGGGATCACCCCAGCCGTCGGAAATAGGCATCGATCTGCTGTTCGCACCACTCTGTGATCGCCAGCATGTCGACATGCCGCAGGGTGTGCCAGATCGCCGGCGCGATGCGTACCGTGTCGTCGGTGGGATCGATGGTGAGAAAGCCGTTGATGACGAAGCGATCGAGGGGATATCGTATCAGCAGCGTGCGTACTGCCGCATGGCTGATGCGTGTGGGTTCGTGCGTGAGCAGGCCATCGAGCTCGACGCGCTGTCCGGCACGGCGCCGTTGCTCGTAGAACTCGCGGAAACCCAACGCCAGCGCATCGAGCGCGACATGGCCCTGTGCGTCGGCCAGGCGCATCAGCACACGCAGCATCACAGGTTTGTACGAACGCGTCAGCGGTGCCGTCCGGACGAACGTGAGAAACGCGGTGCGCCATCCGGCCGCATCGCTCGGTGGTGTACGGTCGAACTGTCGCTGGAGCGCCTCGATGCGACTGCGGCGGAACCAGTACACGCTCCGGCCGCCTGCCCGATCCTCCTGATCCGCAGTCACACGCCCGCGCGTGAGCCAGTCGCGGAGCGTACTGCGATCCACACGCAGCGCGTAGCTCAACGCCGTGAGCGAGATCAGATCATCGACCGGCGCGCCGGTCGGCATCGTCGGCGGTGGCGTCCGCGAGCCACGCGCCTCGAGTGCAGCGAAGTACGGCTCGTCGATGCGTTGGCCATCGTCTGCGACACCCAGGCGATGCCGCAGCATCAGATCAGCGAGTTGCTCGCCCGACACCGGATCGACGCGCAGCGGCGTCTCGCTGGCACGCGTGCGTGCCTGCAGCGAGAAGTTGGCCGTCGTGATGAAGATGCCATGCTGAAAGCGACCCGTCAGAGAGCCGATCAACCGATCGATCTCGGGGCGGCCGACCGTGTGGCGATGGCGTTTCACCTGCACACCCGAGACGACCCGGATCAATCCGTCCTCGAGGATGTGTTCGCCGATGGCATCGATGCCGCCATCGCCGCTCGCCTTGGTCACGGTGACGTGCTGCAACCCGAGGAAGACGAGCAAGTCTCCGGCGAAGTACTCGAACGCTCGTGGCGAGAGTTCGAGCAGACGGCCGCGGATCGTCTCGCGGCTCGCGTTGCCCTGGATCATCACAGACATCCCTTCGGAACTCGTGGTGGAGCGTGTGCCGACGGTGCTCGATGCAGTATACTCGCTCCGCATGGTGGCAATCGTGCCAGCGTACTGCCTGGCACGAAGCGTGTTGCACGCACGCGACGCGTGTCGTGCAACAACGAGGATGTCGAAACGGAGCGACGACACATGGTGACTTCACCCGCACCGCGGAACCAGATCATCGGCCTGCTGTTCGTCGGTGTGCTGATGGCAGCACTCGACATCGCCATCGTGGGCCCGGCATTGCCGGCCATGCAGCGCGCGTTCGACGTCGCCGAGCACGATCTCGCCTGGGTGCTCGGAATGTACGTGCTGTTCAACCTGGTTGGCACACCGCTGATGGCCAATCTCTCAAATCGCCTTGGGCGTCGTGCGGTCTACATCCTCGACGTCGGATTGTTTGCCCTGGGCTCGGCGCTGGTCGCCGTTGCGCCGAACTTCGCCATCGTGCTGGTCGGGCGCGCCATTCAGGGGCTCGGTGCCGGTGGCATCTTCCCCGTCGCCAGCGCAGTGATCGGCGACACCTTCCCGCCAGAGCGTCGTGGCACGGCGCTCGGGTTGCTCGGCGCGGTCTTCGGCCTGGCATTTCTCGTCGGCCCGATCATTGGCGGTGTCCTGTTGCTCGCCGGCTGGCAGTGGCTGTTTCTCGTCAACCTGCCGATTGCAGCATTGATCATCATCGGGGCCGCGCGCGTGCTGCCAGCGCAGCGTGCCAGCGCGCTGCAGCCGTTCGATGGTGCGGGGATGCTGGTGCTGACGATCGCGCTGGTCGGGTTGTCCTATGCGTTGACGCGCGTCGGTGAGATCGGCGAGCGCGCCGGTGGCATGGTGACCAGCGACGTCTGGCTGGCATTGGCATGTGGCGTGCTGGCGTTGCCGGCACTGATCGCCGTCGAGCGGCGTGCCGCCGACCCGATCGTGCGGCTGGAGCTGTTCGGCAACCGCCAGATCACGCTGGCTGCCTGGCTGTCATTCGGTGCCGGAATCGCCGAGGCCATCGTCGTCTTCATCCCGGCCTTGCTGGTGACGATGTTCGGCGTCGACGGCTCGACCGCGAGCTTCATGCTGTTGCCGATGGTGCTGGCGATGGCCGTCGGTTCGCCCGCGTCGGGCCGCGCGCTCGATCGCGTCGGCTCGCGCGCCGTGATCGTGAGCGGCACCCTGCTGCTCGCGGCGGCGCTGGTGACCGAGGGTCTGATGATCACCAGCATCGTCGGCTTCTACGTGTTCTCGGTGCTGTTCGGCCTCGGCCTGGCGATCCTGCTCGGTGCCGCATTGCGCTACATCATGCTCAACGAGACCACCGCTGCCGACCGGGCGCCGGCGCAGAGCCTGCTCACGATCTTCATCAACGCCGGGCAGCTGATCGGCGCCGCTGCGCTGGGTGGCATGATCGCGATGCTGGGCGGCGGCGCGGCCGGGTATCAGCTCGCATGCATCGCCACCGGCTGCGTGATGGCCGGGCTGGCAGTCGCAGCGCTCCGCCTCAAGTCCAGATCGGCAGAACTGGCCACGCGACAGGCGGCGTCGGCATCCGAGTCGGCGGCACGATGAGCCACACCCGGCTATGGCGAACCATGGCACCGTGCGATCATCGCATCGGATCCACGGGCGTCGCACTCGCCCAGGCACGAGCCACTGCTGTCGGGCAGCAGTGGCTCGTGTCGGCCGCGCAGGTGGCGCTCCGTGCGCTCAGCGGGGCGTATTGGCCCCGCCGGCCAGCGCGATTTCGCGCCGCTTCTGTTCGCGCTTGCGCTCATCGAGCGTCAGCGTGCGCTTGCGCAGGCGATAACTCTTCGGCGTCACCTCGACCAATTCGTCATCGCTGATGTACTCGATGGCATCATCGAGACTCAGCACACGCGGCGCCTCGAGGCGAATGCCCTCTTCCGCCGTCGACGAGCGGATGTTGGTCAGGTGCTTCCGGCGGCAGACATTCACTTCGAGATCACGGTCGCGGCTATGCTGCCCGATGATCATTCCTTCGTAGACATCGGTCCCTGGAGCGATGAACAGCTGGCCACGCTCCTGGGCGCCATTCAGGCCATACGCCGTCGCGAGCCCCGATTCCGACGCGATCAGCGAGCCATTGGCACGGGTCGAGATTTCGCCCGACAATGCCTCATAACCGATGAACAGCGTATTGAGCACGCCTTCGCCGCGCGTCGCAGTAAGGAATGTCTGGCGGAAGCCGAGCAACCCGCGCGTCGGCACATGGAAGATCATGTGCACCAGGCCGTCATCACGCACGCGCATATCGCGCATCACACCACGCCGCTGACCGAGCAGTTCGATCACCGTGCCTTGATGCTGTTCAGCGACCTCGATCTCAACCTGTTCGATCGGTTCGACCCTGATCCCGTCCTGTTCGCGGAAGATGACTTCGGGGCGAGACACCTGAAACTCATAGCCTTCACGGCGCATCGTCTCGATCAGGATCGTCAGGTGCAACTCGCCGCGACCGCTCACGGCAAACGCATCGGGGGCCGCCGTATCGCCAACGCGCAGCGCCACATCACGCTGCAGCTCCTGGTACAAGCGGTCGCGCAGCTTGCGCGAGGTGACATGCGTACCTTCGCGGCCGGCGAACGGGCTGGTATTGACGCTGAAGGTCATGCGCACCGTCGGCTCTTCGACGGCGATCGGCGGCAATGCTTCGGGGTGTGCCGCGTCGGCGATCGTATCGCCGATCTGCGCGTCGGCGATGCCGGCGATCGCCACGATGTCGCCAGCCGTCGCCTGATCGACTTCGGTGCGACTCAAGCCACTGAACACGAACAACTGATTGATGCGCGACGGCGTGATCGTACCATCGGCAGCGATATGCGCGACTGCCTGACCGCGCTGCAGCTGACCGCGGCGCAACCGGCCGACGAGGATCTTGCCCTTGTAGTCATCGTAGGTGGTCGTCGTCACCAGGAACTGGGCCGGGTGATCGAGTTCGACCTCGGGTGCCGGCATCTGGTCGATGATCGCATCGAACAACGGCTCGAGCGAGTCGTGGATCTTGAGGGGCGATCGCCCGGCGACACCCCGCAGCGCATTGGTGAAGATCGTAGCGAACTCGGCCTGCTCATCGCTCGCGCCCAGGTCGACGAACAGGTCGAACGTCTCGTTGACGACGTGGTTGGGCCGTGCATTGGGCCGATCGATCTTGTTCACCACCACGATCGCACGATGCCCGGCCTGCAACGCCTTGCGCAGCACGAAGC
>CAIQIY010000685.1 GCA_903871975.1 uncultured Chloroflexota bacterium
GAATACCTGTTCGTGCAAGGCATCCATGATGCGTGGCAGGTGACCGGCGACCTCGATCTGGTCAGGCGCCACATGCCGGCGATGCGGCGCGCACTGCGCTACACGATGAGCGATCCGCTCCGCTGGGACGCGACGCTGGGCCTGGTCATCCGGCCCTATACCATCGACACGTGGGATTTTGCCTACGGTCCGACGACGACTGACCCGGTGTCCGGACAGCCGGCACCACGTCATTGGATCGACGACCAGACGATCTGGTGTGTGTTTCACGGTGACAATACCGGTCTGGCATGGGCGCTTCGCTCGATGGCACGCCTCGAAGAGGCACTGGGCGACACTGAGGCGGCTGATGCGTGGCGCGACGCGGCAGGCGCGCTGATGGATCGCCTGATGATGCTCAGCTGGAACGGCACGTTCCTGCGCCATCAGATACCATTGGAGCCGTTCAATCCGCCCGGTGTCGACACCGAGCGGCAGCTGAGCCTGTCGAATGCCCTCGCGCTGAATCGCGACGTGCTGCCGCCACACGCCAGTCGGGCGATCATCGACGAGTACTATCGCCGCTCGGTGGCGCGTGGCACCGACTTTGCCGCATGGTACGCCATCGATCCGCCCTTTCCTGCGGGGAGTTTTGGCCTGGCGGGGCGCCCCGGCGAGCGCCCCGGCGAGTACGTCAACGGCGGAATCATGCCGCTGGTCGGCGGCGAGCTGGCACGTGGTGCGTTTCGGTATGGCGCCGAACCGTTCGGGTTTGACACACTGCACCGCTATGCGTTCCTGCTCGACAGCACTGGCGCATCGTATCTCTGGTATTATCCGGCGGGCAACCCGGGGATCTCTGGTGAGCACACCCTGGCTACCGATGGGTGGGGCGGATCGGCGATGCTGGCGGCGCTCATCGAGGGGGCGGCGGGCGTCGAGGATCTGGCGAGCTGTTTTGACGAGGTGCAGCTCAGCCCGCGCTGGGTGGCGGGCGACGCGGTCGAGCAGGCTGATGTCGTGGTGCGCTACGCGGCGTCGGACGGGTATGTGGCGTATCGCTGGCGCCTGTCCTCCGATGCGATCGAGCTGACGGTCACCGGCACCTTCCGTCAGGCACGAATCCGCATCCTCTTGCCCGCGGGTGTGCCGCCGCTCATTGCGACGACGATCGATGGGCGCCCCGTACGCATGACCCGCGAGGAGCAGTTTGGTTCGCACTATGTCGTGGTGGCGATCAGCGCACCTGCGGTGATCGTGGTGCGTTGGGCGCCGACTGGCGTATGGAGGAGCGAGCATGGTGATGGTGATCGTCGGTGATGCCAATGCCGACCTGTTGGTGATGGCCGACCATTACCCACTGCCGGGCGACGATGCACTGGTGCGTGCGCTGGATTGGAGCAGTGGCGGTGCCGGAGTGAACACAGCGGTGGCGGCACAACGCCTGACTGGCGACGTGCGTCTGGTGACGCGTGTCGGCAACGACGCGGCGGCGGGGCTGGCACTGGCGGCAGTGCGGGCGGTAGCACTCGACGAACGGTTCATCCAGCACGATCCCATCCTGGCTACCGGCAGTTGCGTCGTCATCGTCTCACCTGATGGTGAGCGCACGCTGTACAGCTTTCGCGGTGCGAGTGCCGCGTTGCAGCCGCCAGATGCTGCGTGGTCATCTGGCGCCGATTGGGTGCATCTGTGTGGGCACGCGCTGATCGAGGGGCAACAGTGTGCTACCGCGACGGCGATGCTCTTCGCGGCCCGGCAGCGTGGCCTGCGCTGTTCGCTCGATGTATGCCTGCCATTCATCCGGCTCCATCCCCAATGCAGCACCATCCTCGATGCGGTCGACGTGCTGTTCGCCAACGAAGCCGAACTCCAGGCATTGGTGCCGGGATCTGCCGATGAGGCGGTACGCCGACTGGCGACACCACAACGGCTGGTGGTGGCCAAGCTCGGCGCCCGTGGCTGTCTCGTCGGCGATGGGCATACCATCCAGGCCGTTCCCGCACATCCGGCGACTGCCGTCGACGCAACCGGATGTGGTGATGCATTCGCCGCCGCGTTCATCAGCGGCCTGCGCCAGGGTGGGACACCAGCACACGCTGCCCGGCTCGCCAACGCCGTGGGGGCGTGGGTGGTGGCGCGCCACGGTGCCGCCGCGGCGATGCCGACCAGGGCGGAGGTAGGTGCACTCCTCGCATCGGCTGGCGATCACGACGTCGCCACGTGGCTTGCGGGCTGGCCGGCCTGACGACGACGCATCGCCGTATCACATCGGTGCCGGTGGATCGCTGTCGGGCGGTGGGTGAGCGGAATATGCCTCAGGCGAGCGCTGCCGCCAACCACGCACCGAGGCCCGTGCCATCCCAGCGATGCTCGCCATCGAACACCACGTGGTCGAGCGCCGTGGCGGCGGCGAGGCCATCGAACGCCTGCTGGGCGATCGCGAGCTGCCCGACGACGTTCGTCAGACCAGTGGCCCCGTTCAGTGGGTCGCGGGAGCCACTCTCGATGCGCAGCGGCCGCGGTGCGACCAGCGCGCCGAGGTCGCCCATATCGATGGCATTCCAGAGACCAGGAACGTAGTTGCAGCTGCAGTTCTGGTTCAGGTGCAGTAGTGACTCGCGGTAGCCGTAGAAATAGCCACTGACCACCGCCGCGCGGACGCGCAGGTCGAGCGCCGCCAGCCAGAGCGTCTGCAGCCCACCGCCCGAGAGCCCGGCGCAGGCGATGCGTTGGGCATCACAGTCATCGCGTGTGGAGATATACGACACAAGTTGCATCAAATCGTGAACCCACATGCCGGTGACGGTCTGACCCAACGGCAGCGCCATGTTGTTGAGCTCGCGGCACGAGCCGGCGAGTTCATCGGCCTGGGCGGTGGTGCGTTCGCGGCGTTCACCGAAGCCACGCGCATCGGGGCAGATGGTCAGGTAGCCGGCGCGTGCCAGTGCGACGCCATAGTCGTAGCGGTAGCGCTCGATCGCCTGGGCCCGTGCCGGGGTATCGCACAACCCGGCCACCGTCGCCTTGCCGCCGCCGCCATGGCCGTGGGGTGCGATGACGACCGGCCAGCCAGCCGCCGGCGGATCACCAGCCGGAACCAGCACATAGCATGGCATGCGCATCTCGGGTTCGACCAGGATGGCCAGCCGCTCGCGGCGGTAGCCCGCGCACAGCACCGCGGCGCCGATCTGTGGTTCGGGCGCACAGGCGACGTGGGTATCCAGGCCGATGATGCGGCGCAGATGCTCGCGGGTCGCCGACTGCCAGGCGGCAATCCCGGCCGGCGCAGTGTCGCGCAGGCCCATGCGGCGGCCGAGCCGCGCGAAACGTGCCGCCAATGCTGCTTCGACCGTCGTCGGGTGATCCATGGAACCCTCCCCGGGCACGCCTCATGCGGCTCGACGACAGATGAAGAAGTAATACGGCCCGTCGGCCTCGGGAGCTGCGGTGTAGATCCGGCGGAGGAATGGCTCCCACAGCAGATTGGGGGTCAGCGGTGGTGCCAGCAGCCAGCGCCCCGTGAGGCGCCGGGTGATCAACGATGGCGCACCATAATAGTGGCTGGCATCGAACCACTTGAGCGCCGCAGTGCTGAGATATGGTCGCCACGACACGACGTCGAGCCCGGCCTGCCGGAAGCGCGCCGACCACTCGGCGGCGCTCAACGTGTTGTGGTGGTTCGACAGCCGATTGAACCAGCGGCCATATCGTGCGCCGTCCAGGCCGAGCGCATCGAGCAGCGTGGTGCCAAGTAACTGCCGTGGGAACTGATCGCCCACCACCGAGGCGACGAAGGTTCCACCGGGGCGCAGCACGCGCGCGATCTCGCGCAGCGTCGCATCAAGCGGGACGACATGCTCGAGCACGCAGTTGCTGATCGCCGCGGCAAATTGCCCATCGTCGAAGGGCAATGCTGCTCCATCGGCCAGGCTCAGGCCGGCGTACACGCCGCGGCCGCGTGCCTCGCGGGTGTCGTCGAGCAATGGATCGATGCCGAAGACCTGCTTGCCCGGCAGGGCGATTTCGACGAACGTGCCGTCACCCGAGCCGATGTCGATGATCGGCTCGGGCAGATCGGGCGCCAGTTCGGCGAACAGACGCGCCTCGATCGAGCGGATCATCGCCCGATGGATCGGCAACGCCAGCAAATGCGGTCGCAGGAAATCCCGTTCCGTGGTCATCGCACATCCTTCACCCGCGCGGCACGATTGCGTCGTGCACGCCGAGCTGGCTGAACAGTCGCTCGTAGGCATCGGCTGTCTGCTCGGTGCTGTAACGCCCCGCGATCTCGGCGCGTGGCCGCACGTAGCGCGACCGCTCGCCGATCACACGCACCAGCGCCGCCGCCAGCGCCGCGGCATCACCGATCGGCACGACCTCGCCCATACCGGTGGTCAGCACCGGCTGACGCACTCCGGGCAAGGCACTCGCGATCGATGGTGTGCCGCACAACATGCTCTCGACCTGCACCAGGCCGAACGCTTCGGTCGAATTGAGACTCGGCAGCACCGTCACTGCGCAATTCGCATAGAACGCCGGCAGATCGCCCTGTGCGATGTTGCCCAGGAACGTCCAGCGATCGCGGTGGCGCTCGAGCAACGGCTGGAGCCGCAGACGATACGCCTCCTCGCCCAGCACATGCTCGTGCGGCCCGGCGAACATCACGCGTGCGTCGGGGTAGGCGGCCAGCACCTGCGGCAATGCCTCGAGCAGGACTTCGACGCCCTTCTCGGCGGCCAGACGCGCGACCATGCCGATGACCGGCCCGGTGATGTTCCAGCGCTGGCGAAATGCCGCGACTTCAGCGGCATCGGGGACGGCCATCTCGACCGGTGGTGGCACGATGTGGACCTTGTGGCGAACGCGCGCGAGAAATGCCGAGTGATCGGCGTAATCCTGAGTATAGGTGACGATCGCCGTAGCCAGCGATGCCCCGAGATGATTGGCAGCATCGACTGCGCTGTTCGCCAGGCGATTGAACATGCCCGGCGCCAACTTGACGTCGCAGTGATAGGTCAGCACCACCGGCTGGCGCAGCACGCGGGCGCGTAGCGCCAGCCCCGGCACATCAAACTGTGGTAGATGCAGGTGCATCGCGTCGTGATGCATCGCCAATGCGCTGGCGATCCAGCCGATCGTCGGCATGATCACGCCCTTGTTGAAGCGGAACAACACCGGCGCACGGACGATCTGGACACCATCGCGCACGTCGCGCGCGGGGAGGCTTGGATCGTACTGCGAGGTGAGTACCGTCACTTGATGCCCACGGCGGACGAGCGCACGGGCGAGGCGTTCGGCGTAGATCGTCAGGCCGCTGGTGTATGGGCGGTAGTACGTGAGTGCGACAAGCAGGCGCATATGGCTCCGGCATGCTTCAGAACAGGTGCCGGTTCGCGGCGACCCAATGCCACAGGCGTGCGATACCATCGGTGACGCCGACCTGCGGTCGCCAGTCGAGCAATTGTTCGGCACGTGTCGTGTCGAGCACGCACACCAGCTGGTCGCCTGGGCGCCACGGAGCACGCCGTGGCTCGGCGATCGGCGCTTCGGCCAGTCGGCTGATGAGTGGTTCGAACTCGGCCCAGATCGCCAGCGTGTTGGCAGCACCACCACCGATGTTCAGCACCGCCCCGGCACACCGGTCGATCGCGGCGATCGCTCGCTCGTATGCCGCGATCAGATCATCGATGTAGAGCATGTCGCGCACCTGTTTGCCATCGCCGAAGATGCTGATCGGCCGACCGAGTTGCGCGGCGATGATGAAATGCGCCGCCCAGCCTTGATCCTCGACGCCGAATTGCCGTGGCCCGTAGATCGCCGACTGGCGGAAGACCACCGTGCGCAGCCCGTAAATACGGTGGTAGTCGCGCACATACTGGTCGCCGGCGCCTTTCGAACAACCGTACGGTGAATGAAAATCGAGCGGCTGTGTCTCGGCGATCCCGGCAGGATAGTCGCGGTATCGGTAGCGCGTTGCCTCCTCGACGATGGCGATGTCGTCCATGCCGCCATAGACCTTGTTCGTCGAAGCATACAGCACGATCGGCGGGTGCGCCGCAGCGCGCGCCGCCTCGAGCACATTGAAGGTGCCGAGCGCATTGATCTCGAAATCGGTGCGCGGATCGAGCACCGATGTGGTCACGGCTACCTGGCCAGCGAGATGGACGATGGCATCGACATTGGCGGCGGCGCCGACCAGTGCCTCGGCATGCCGGATGTCGCCGCGGATGACATCGATCGCGCCAACCGTGCTGTGGAGCCATGCGAGATTGCGTTCGCTCCCCGGCCGCGAGAGATTGTCGAAGATGGTGACGCGATGCCCGTGCGCCAGCAGCGCATGAGCCAGATTGCACCCGATGAACCCGGCGCCACCAGTGACCAAGATGTGCATGCAGACCCCACACGACACATGGCTGACGTGGTATTATACCACGCAGGCACCGGGTGTCGCCCAGGCACGCACCGATGTGCGTGCACCGCCGCCCCGCTCCGCGCGCTCGAGCGGCCCACCGGGCAGCAACAGATCCGTGTGCCGCCCGGCGACGGCGCGGCGAATGCGACAAGGATGCCCCATGGCGCGCACCCAGATGGAGCACGATGCTGCCGCGATGCCGACCGGGCGCGCGCGTGCCATGACATGGCTCGCGCTGCTCGCGATCCTCTGTCTCGGTGGCTATCTGCGATTCTTCGGCCTGACCACCTGGGACGAGCCATCGTTCCGGTTGCATCCCGACGAACGCTTCCTGGTCGATGTCGCCAGCCTGATCCGGTTGCCTGACTCTCCTGCCGCATACTTCGATTCCACCGCCAGCCCGCTCAATCCGCGCAACAACGGCAAAGACTTTTTTGTGTACGGGTTGTTGCCCCAGACGCTGACCCGCCTGACGGCGGTGATGTTGACGCCGGTCGAAGCATTGCGACCGGACCAACGGGGCACGATGGAGGAGTGGCTGCCACGGCCGCCAGGATTATCGGCGCTGTTCAATCCCACCGGGCAGAACCTCACCGGGTTCTACGAGATCTTCGTCGTCGGGCGCGCCTGGTCGGCGCTCTTTGACACGGCATCGCTGCTGGTGGTGGCCCTGATCGGTCGGCTGCTGTACGGGCGGCGCGTCGCGCTGCTGGCGGCACTGTTGCTGGCAGTGTCGGTGTTGCCGATCCAACTGGCCCACTTCTTCACCGTCGACTCGGCGACTGCGTTCTTCGTCCTGCTGGCGATCTATGCCGGGGCACGCATCGCCCGTGGTGCGGGCGCCGTGGCATACCTCGGCCTGGGATTGGCAATCGGTGCCGCAATGGCCTGCCGCATCACGCTGGCGACGCTCGGTCTGGTCGGCATCATCGCCACCGCCGCAGCCATCGCGCCAGCGCTGCGCCAGGCCCGGCTCGACCGCGCCACCTTACGGCGCATGGCGCTGCTGGTGCTGGCCGGCATCATCGCACTCTGCACCTACCGTACGCTCTCGCCCGATGCGTTCCTCGGCACGCGCGCCGACACTCCGCCGGTCGCCGGGCCGATCGAAGCCCTGGATCCGCTGCTGCACGGTGCTGGTTGGTTCGACATGCGCCCCGATCCGCGCTTTCTCACCAACATGCGCCAGATCGGCCAGTTCGCCAGCGGCGAGATCGACTGGCCACCGACCAACCAGTGGGCCAATCGGCCGCGATTCGTCTTTGCGCTGCAGAACATGATCGTGTGGGGCATGGGGCTGCCGCTCGGCATGGCCGCCTGGGCTGGCTGGGCGCTGGCCGGCTGGGCGTTGGTGCGCCGGCGCCAGCTGGAGCATCTCATCCCCTGGACATGGGTGAGCATCTTCTTCGCCTGGCAGGGTGGCCAGTTGCTGATGTCGATGCGCTACTATGCGCTGCTGTATGGGCTGTTCGCGCTGTTCGCCGCATGGGCACTGGTGCGGCTGTGGCAGTGGCGCGACGCCAGGCCGGGCTGGCCAGGCTCCATCCGACGGGCGCTGGCGATCGGCGTGCCGCTGGTCGTCGTGCTGTTCAGCGTCGCCTGGGCGCATGCGTTCACCCGGATCTACAGCGAACCACACAGCCGGATCGCTGCATCGCGCTGGATCTACGCCAATGTGCCCCCCGGCGCTACCATCTCGTCCGAGATCTGGGACGATGGGCTGCCGCTGGGGCTCGATGGCCGTCGTTCGGATGAGTACGTCGGCGTGCAGCTCGCACCCTATGCCGAAGACGAGCCGTTCAAGATCGATGGTGCGCCCGGCCAGGAAGGTCTGCTCGATCAGCTCGATCGCATCGACTACCTGATCCTCAGCAGCAATCGTGTGTATGACTCGGTCTCGCGCTTGCC
>CAIQIY010000686.1 GCA_903871975.1 uncultured Chloroflexota bacterium
CGGGCTGGCCGGCATGGTGCTCGCGCTGCCGCACCTGCGATCGCGCGACTGGCGTGGCGCCGCTGGCGCCGTGGCGCCGCTGGCGCTGGCCGGGATGGCGATCTTCGTGCCGTATTACCTCGCACGCTTCGCCTACTACGGCTATCCGTTGCCCAACACGTTCTACGCCAAGGTCGGCGCGACCGGCGCACAGGTCTGGCGTGGGCTGGAATACGCGGCGGCGTTCGCGACGCTGCTCGGGCCGTGGTGGCTGCTGGTGGCGGCGGGGCTGGCATGCTGGTGGCGGCGCGGGCGCGTCGCGCCGGCCACCCTCACCTGGCTCGGTCTGACGATCGTGGTGGTGTACAGCAGCTACATCATCGCCGTCGGCGGCGACCACTTCCCGCGCTATCGCTTCTTCGTGCCGCTCACGCCACTGCTGGCGCTGCTCGCCGGCGCTGCGCTGCAGCACCTCGGCACGCTGCGTGCCGGCCGGCTGCTCGCCGGCAGCGCCGTCACGCTGCTGTTGCTCGCCGCGCTGCCGCAGCACATCGGCGCACGCTCGCTCGCCGGCGGCAACGGCATCTGGAGCGAGCAGAGCGTCGTCGACAAGAACCGCGAGATCGGCCTGTGGATCCGCGACAACACCGCACCCGGCACGCTCGTCGCCACCGGGATCGCCGGGGCGCTGGCATACTACGCCGAGCGGCCGGTACTCGACGTGCTCGGCCTGAACGACCTGCACATCGCCCACCTGGACGTCGCCACGATGGGCGAGGGCGTCGCCGGCTCCGAGAAGTTCGACCGGGAATACGTCCTGGCGCGGCGCCCGGCGATCATCCCGTTCAACTCGGCCGGTGGCCTGATCGGCTGGGCGCCGTTCGAAGCCGCCTACCAACGAACCGTCGTCCGTGGCCCCGAAGGGCACGCGCTGGTGTTGTACCTGCGGCGCGACGCAGCGCGCTGAGCGCGATCAGGGCGCGCGCACCCCGAGCGTCACACCATCGCCGCGCGCGATCAGCTCGCCGGTGCGCGGCACCGAGCTGACGACCACGCCCGGGCCATAGCGATCGCACAACGCACCCAGCTTGTCGCAGCCCTGGTAGTCGCTGTACGACACGAACAGCCCCAGTTGTTCGATGAGCGCGCGGGCGTCGGCCTCGGGCAGGCCAGTCACCTCGGGCATGCGGACCTTGTCGCCCAGGCTGACATACAGCGTCACCACGTCGCCCCGGCGCAACGTCGCCCCGGCCTCGGGTGCAGTGCGAAAGACGAACCCTTCACTCAGCGCATCGCTGGCCTCGATCACCTGGATATTGAAGCCCATGCCACGCAGCTGAAAATCGGCGTCCTCGGCGCGCATCGTCACGACCGCCGGCAGGACGAGCTGCTCGGGCCCGAGGCTCACCACATACGTGACCGGCAGCGTCGCATCGATCGCCCCGCCGGGCGGCGGGAACTGGTCGATGACGATGCCCTCGGCGACGGCCTCGTCGTAGCGCGGCGGATCCGCCAGTGCCCGGATGCCGCTGGCATCGAGCAGGGTCAGCGCATCGCGTTCATCGCGCCCGATCAGCGATGGCATGCGTCGCGGCACCACGGTCGGCTCGGCGGTGGGCGTATTGTCCGGCACCACCGTCGGGATGGGCACCGTCGGCACGGCCGGGCGTGGCGCACCGGTGAAGCTGAACAGCCCATCGAAGACACCACTGACGAACAGGTAGACCAGCGCCAGTACGACGCCCAGCACGATCAGCCCCAGCGCCAGCAGACCGAAATCGCGCAGCGCGCCACCCGTCGGTGCCGGTACGGCCGCCGCTGCACTGCGCGGCGCCGGCAACGGTGTGCGCGGCGTCGGCGGGATGCGCACCGTCGGCCGGCTGGCGGCTGGTGTCCGCATCGGCGTCATCGCGCGGGCCGGGTTGCCATCGCGTTCGCCACCACGCAACGAGCGCAGCGCCCGGGCGAATTCGCGCGCCGACGCCGGCCGCTCCTCGGGGTCCTTGGCCATCGCCATCAGCACCAGCGCCTCGATCGCCGGCGGGATGCGCTCGTCGACGCTGCGCAGCGGTGGTGGTGGCGAACTGACATGCTGCATCGCGACGGCGACTGCCGTGTCGCCGTGGAACGGCAGCTGCCCGGTGAGCAGCTCGAACAACGTCACGCCCAGCGAGTACAGGTCCGTCTGTGGTGCGACCGGCAGGCCACGCGCCTGTTCCGGCGAGATGTAGTCGGCGGTGCCGAAGATGGTGTCGGTGTTCGAGTTCGACGTCAGGCTCTTGGCGATGCCGAAGTCGGTCAACTTGACCGTGCCGTCGCGCGCCAGCATGATGTTCTGTGGCTTGACATCGCGATGCACCATATCGCTGCGATGGGCCGCCTCGAGGGCATCCGCCGCCGCCGCGGTGATGTCGAGCGCCTGGTCGAGCGACAACCTGCCACCGCGTGTGATGACCGTCTTGAGATCATCGCCGTCGATGTATTCCATGACGATGTAATGGACATCGCCATCGCGGCCGACATCATAGACGTCGACGATCGCGGGATGATGCAGCCGCGCCGCAGCCTGCGCCTCGTGATGAAAGCGCCGCAGAAAGCTGGCATCGGTGGCGTACTGGGCATGCAGCATCTTGATCGCGACGCGCCGGCCGAGGCGCAGATCCTCGCCGAGGAACACGCGCGCCATCCCGCCGTCGCCGAGCGGCTGATCGATGCGATACCGCTGATTGAGGACTCGACCCTGCATGGCGTTCCACCTGCGTGCTGGTGATCCGTCGGGATGCGTGCCGGCGCTCGGTGGCGCCGCGCCTCAGCGCCACACCTGCACTGCCGGATGGATGTCGGGCGCCGGCGCGTCGTCGAGCCGACGTTCGAGGAGCGCCAGATTGACGACGTCCTCGCGGTTGTAGTCCAACAGGGTCGCCAGTGCCTGCTCGTCCCCGTTGGCGTCGTATTCGTGCCACAGCCGCGGCGCGTCGCGGCCGGTCAGGCCGGCGCTGCGCCGCGCGATGCCGTACTGCTGCTCGATCTGCTTCAGGCCACCGCGGATGCCGCGCCGACGACAGCGAACCATCAGGTCATCGTGCGCGTAGTCGGCGTTGAGATCGATCGCCAGGCGCCGCCGCAGCCACAGCAGATCGCACCCGGCGCCGTTGAAGGTCACGATCGTGGCGGCACCGGCGAGCGCATCGTAGATGGCGACATCGGTGATTGCCGGGCCGCACAGCTGGACCGTGCCACGGTCGTGACGATAGATACCGACGACGGTGATCGACCATTCGAAGGTCATCTCGATGTCGAGGTACGCACGTACTCCGCTCATGCGAGCATTATGGCATAACGGCGCCGGAACGGCAAGCGCAGCGCGGCGTTGTGCCGGGCTGCGCGCAGAGTGCCTGGTGGCCGGTGCTGGCGTCGGCGCCACACCCGCGACCGGATGCGTTATAATGCCGCAGTGCACGCATGCCGTCCGATCGACGCGCCCACGCGGCCCGCACCGCGTCGCAGCGTCCCCGGTGGCGCAGGAGTCGGGAGCAATGGAACGACGCCCCATCCCTGGAGACATCTTCGCCGATCCGCGCGAGGCGCTGCCGACCTCGCTGGCGATTCCGTCCGGTGGGCGTGTCGCCGCCCGCGACCTGCTCGAGACCGTGATCTATGTCCTGCTGGTGTTCTTCGTGGTGCGCGGGGTGATCCAGAACTTCAAGATCGAGGGCCAGAGCATGGAGCCGAACTTCCACGGCGGCCAGTTCATCCTCGTCAACAAGCTGGTGTACTTTCACTTCGACCTGAACGCCCCATTGCGCCTGATTCCCGGCAACAGCGAGCTGCCCCGCCGCATGATCTACCCGTTCACGCTCCCACAGCGCGGCGATGTCGTCGTGCTCGAATACCCCAACGACCTGAGCAAGGACTACATCAAACGCGTGATCGCGCTGCCGGGCGAGCGTGTCGAGATCATCGACGGGCGTGTGCTGGTCAATGGCGTCGAGCTCGATGAGCCCTATCTGCGCGACACGATCACGACGTGTCGCTTCAGCGATCCCTGTAGTGCCGGGCCGGTCGTCGTCAAACCGGGGACGATCTTCGTCATGGGTGACAACCGGACCAACAGCAGCGACTCGCGCGAATGGGACTCACTGCCGCTCGACCGGGTGATCGGCCGTGCGTGGATCTCGTATTGGCCGCAGGAGTACTGGGCCGTGGTACCGCAGGTGCGCTACGCCGCACCCTGAGGAGCGCCAGACATGCACATCGCCATCAATGCGCACCTGCTGGCACACACGCGCACGTTTCGGCGCGCCGGGGTCTCGAATCACATCGAAGGGCTGCTGCACGCATTGGGTCGCATCGATGCGACGAACCGCTATACGATCTTCACCACGCGCGGCATGAGCAGCGCCGCCCTGGCGCTGCCCGACACCTTCGCCATCCGCAGCAGCCTGCTCCCCACGATCAATCCCCGCGTCCGCGTGCCATGGGAGCAGTTCGTGCTGCCGGTTCTGCTGCAACGGCTCGGCGTCGATGTGTATCACGGCGTGCTGAATGTCATGCCGCTGGTCGGCAGCGTGCCGGCGGTCGTGACGATCCACGATCTGAGTCCGTTCTTCTTCCCGCAGACCTTCCGTCGGGTGAATCGCACCTACACCCGCTGGGCGGTGCGGGTCGCGGCGCGGCGCGCGCGCGTGTTGTTCGCCGTCTCGGAGTTCACCCGGCGCGAGATCATCCGCTGGTTCAATGTCCCCGCGGATCGGGTCATGGTCACACCCAATGCCGCCGATGCGCGCTTCGTGCCGCCGACGGCGGGCGAGCTCGCGGCGTTTCGCGCGCGGCACCGGCTACCCGCGCAGTTTCTGCTGTTCCTCGGCACGCTCGAGCCACGCAAGAACCTGCCACGGCTGATCGAGGCGTATCAGCAGGTGGCCGACGAGATCGGCATCCCGTTGCTGATTGGTGGTGGGCGTGGCTGGCTGTACGACGATGTTCTGGCACAGGCGGCGCCGCTCGGCGAGCGCGTGCGCTTCGTCGGCTATATTCCACAGGACGAGCAGCATCTGTGGTATGCCGCAGCGACCGCGTTCGTCTTTCCGTCGCTGTACGAAGGGTTCGGCATGCCACCGCTCGAGGCGATGGCGTGCGGCACGCCGGTGATCGCCAGCACCAGCAGTTCGCTGCCGGAAGTCGTCGGCGACGCCGGCCTGCTGGTGCCGCCCGACGACGTGGCGGCGTTGGCAGCGGCGTTGCGGCGCATCGTCGATGATGGCGCGCTTCGCGACGAGCTGCGCGCCCGCGGCCTGCAGCGCGCCCGGCACTTCTCGTGGGATGCGGCCGCACACGTGGCGCTGGCCGGATATGCCCGTGCCGTGCGGCAGCCGGCAGGCGCGTGAGGGGGTGCACGGTGGAGACGACGATTGATCCCATCGATCTCGAGGTCTTTCGTCATCGGTGCACGGCCATCGCCGAGGAGATGGGCGCAGCGCTCGGCCGAAGTGCATTCTCGACGAACATCAAGGAGCGGCGCGACTACTCGTGTGCCGTGTTCGACGCCGCCGGGCGGATGGTCGCCCAGGCGGCGCATATCCCGGTTCACCTCGGTGCGATGCCACGCTCGGTCGAGGCGGCGCTGGCGCGCTTCACGCTGGTGCCGGGCGATGTCGTGATCGTCAACGATCCGTACCATGGCGGCACGCATCTGCCGGATATCACCACCGTCGCGCCGGCCTTCCACGACGGCACCCTGATCGGCTATACCGCCACCCGCGCGCACCACGCCGATGTCGGCGGCATGACGCCAGGGTCGATGCCGATGAGCCGCGAGCTGCTGCAGGAGGGCCTGGTGATCCCGCCGGTACGGCTGATCGAAGCTGGCCAGGTCAACGAGGGGTTGTGGCAGCTGATCTGCCACAATTCGCGCACGCCCGACGAACGGCGCGGCGATCTGGCTGCCCAGCTGGCCTGCCACCGCATTGGTGCCGAGCGATTGGCTGCGCTGGCCGGCGGCGTCGGCATTGCCCGCACCCCCTTGCTGATGGCCGCCCTGATCGAGCATGGCGCGCGCCACATGCGTGCCGTGATCGCGCAGCTGCCCGATGGCTGTTATCGGTTCAGCGACCAGCTCGACGGCGATGGCAGCGGTGGCCCGCTGGTGATCAGCGTCACCATCACCATCGCAGGGGCGCAGGCGACCGTCGATTTCGCCGGCACTGCAGCGCAATGCCGTGGGCCGCTCAACGCACCACGTGCAGTCACCGAGTCGGTGGTGTATTACTGCTTCCGCTGCCTCGGCGACGCCGACATGCCGACATCGGCAGGCATCTTCGAGCCATTGCGCATCGTGATTCCGGCGGGCAGCGTGCTGGCGCCACGGCCACCCGCGCCGGTCGCCGGCGGCAATGTCGAGACGGCGCAGCGTGTGGCCGATGTGGTGTTTGGCGCGCTGGCACAGGCGCTACCCGCACGCATTCCGGCGGCATCGGCCGGCACGATGAACAACTGGACATTCGGTGGCGTCGTCGATGGTCGGGCGTTCGCCTACTACGAGACGCTCGGTGGCGGAATGGGGGCGCGACCGGACGCTGCCGGCCTGCACGCCATCCAGACCCACATGACCAACACGCGCAACACGCCGGTCGAGGCGCTCGAGCGCCAGTTTCCGGTGCGCGTGCGCCGCCTGGCCGTCCGCACCGGTTCGGGCGGTGCCGGCCGCCACGCCGGTGGCGATGGCCTGATCCGCGAAGTCGAATTCCTCGCGCCGGTGGTGGTCAGCCTGCTGGGCGAGCGGCGACACTCGGCGCCGTATGGCCTGGCGGGCGGCATGGCCGGCGCACCCGGGCGCAATACGCTGCTGCGTGCCGACGGCAGCAGCACGACGCTGCCCGGCCAATGCACCATCGAGCTCGCCGCCGGCGATGCACTGCGCATCGAAACCCCGGGCGGTGGTGGTCATGGGGCACCAACGGAGGGGGCTGACCAATGATTCGTTCGCTCGCCCGCGCCATCGCGCTCGGCTGCTTCGCGGTGTACGTGGCACTGTTTCCCGGCAGTACGCTGACGACGGCGTTCGACGCGATCCCGCCGGATGGCGCCTGGCTGGGGCCGGCGCTGTTGATCGGCCAGGGTATCGCAGCGTTCGCTTGGATGGTGGCGCGCTGGGGCGGGCGTGGCGCGTCGGTCGCCTGCGTGGCGCTGGTCGTCGCCTGGGCCGCCGAGCATCTGGGCGAGACGCGCGGGCTGCCATTCGGCCGCTACAGCTACACCGATGCCATCCAACCCCAGCTGTTCGGCGTGGTCCCGCTGCCGATCCTGCTGGCCTGGCTGATGCTGGCACTCGGCGCGTGGCAGCTGGCACGCATCAGCGAGCCGGGCAGCCCGTGGCGCGTGGCAGCGCTGAGCGCCGCGCTGGTCGTGGTGATCGACCTGCAGATCGAGCCGGTGACGATGTTGATCCATGGGTACTGGCGCTGGATCGACACCGGAAGCTACTACGGCGTCCCACCGCTCAATTTCGCCGGCTGGGCGCTGGTCGGCTTCGTCATCGCGTGGGCATTCGAACGCTGGTTGGGGCCTGCGCCAACGCCCCCGGTGGCGACCGGCCGGCTCGACTGGCTGGCGGCGCATGTTCCGGCACTGTTGTTCGTGCTGAATGCGCTGATGTTCACCGTCATCAATCTGGTGCGTGGTTACACGCTCGCCGGCATGGTGGGGCTGGCCTTTCTGGCGATCTGGTGGTTGGTCGCGCGTCGTGTCGCCACACGCGCCATGGCCATACCTGCCGGCACCGTGCAACACCACTGATCGCGCCAGGTGCCCGCGAACCCTCGAAACCATGGTTCACCCCGCGCCTGCCACGCGGTGTTCCCAGCAATCCGCCCCCTCATCGCATCGCTCCCGCGGCACAGAACCGGAGTGCGGGCCCACGCCGGCGCACCACAGGGCTGGCGACGTCGCGGAGGGGAGCGGTAGCAGCCTTGTGTGCAGCCTCGCTGTAATCCGGCCGCTCGCTTGCCGCTGCTGTCGACCGCCGGCGCTTCCGGCTCTGACGTTGCATCAGCCCCAAAATCAACTCGGCCCTGCTTGACATCGACGATGATTGATTATATAAGATGATTGATGATGAGCAGTACGGCAACCAGGGCGACGATGATACGCACCATCACCGACCAGGTAACCAACCGGTTGCGCGAATTGATCATCGCCGGCGAGTTGTTGCCAGACGCACGGATCGACCAGAGCGAACTGGCGCGGCAGCTGGACGTGAGCGTCGTGCCGGTGCGCGAGGCGCTGGCGCGGCTGCAGTCGAGCGGGCTGGTGCGGCTCATGCCGCACCGCGGCGCGTTTGTGAGCGCGTTGTCGCTCGACGAGATGCTCGACATCTACCGCATGCGCGAAGTGCTCGAGGAGCAGGCGGCACGCGATGCAGCGCCGCAGATGCACGCTGCGGCGCTGGAAGCACTCGACGGGGCATTGGCAGCATGTGCGGCGAGCGCCAACAGCGGTGATGTCGCCGCATTTCTGGCGCACACCCGCACGCTGCACTTCAGCATCTACCAGGTCACCGGGCGGCGCCTGCTGCTCCAGACGCTGCACCAGCTCTGGGATCAGAGCGAGCGCTACCGCCGGCTGCAGCTGCGTGTCGCACCCGAACGCATGGGTGAGGCAGCATTTGAGGACCGGGCGATCGTACAGGCGTGTCGGCGGCGCGATGGCGATTCGCTGGCGGCGCTGGTGCGCTACAAGGTGCATCAGACGACCGAGGGGTTGCGGCGCTGGATGCAGTCGGCCGCCGACTGAGGAGGGACGATGGCACAGATTCGATTGCGTGGCATCGCGTGGGATCACACGCGCGGCATGCTGCCGTTGCTGGCGACAGCCCAGCGCTATCGCGAGCTGCATCCGACGGTGCAGATCGAATGGCAGGCCCGTTCGCTGCAGGCGTTTGGTGATCAGCCGATCGAGCAGCTGGCCGGGCAATGTGACCTGCTGGTCATCGACCACCCGTTCGTCGGCTATGCTGCGCAACATCCGGTGTTGCTGCCGCTCGACAGCTGGTTGCCGGCAGCATTTCTGGCCGACCAGGCGGCCAACAGCGTCGGCGCATCGTATGCGAGCTACGTGATGGGCGATCACCTGTGGGCGCTGCCGATCGACGCTGCGACGCCGGTGAGCGCGTGGCGGCCCGACCTGCTCGAGGCGATCGGTGTCGCACCGCCAGCCAGCTGGAGCGACGTCGTGCATCTGGCGCGGCGGGGGCACGTGGCGCTCCCGGCGATCCCCATCGACAGCCTGATGCACGTCTTCATGCTGTGCACCGCGCTCGGCGCCGAGCTCGCCGCCGATCCTGCGGTGTTCGTGCCTCACGATCACGGCGTCACTGCGCTCGAGCTGCTGCGCGAGCTGGTCTGTGCCTGCGATCCGGCCTGCCTCGCGCGCAACCCGATCGCGACCTACGAGGCGCTCGCGACCGGCGACCAGCTGGCGTACTGCCCGTTCGCCTACGGCTACTCCAACTACGCGCGCGCCGGGTATGCGCAGCATCGCCTGCGCTTCGGCGGCCTCGTCACCCTCGACGATGGCACGCCCCTGCGCTCGACGCTCGGCGGCACCGGCCTGGCGATCGCCGCGACGACCGCGTCGCGTGACGTCGCGCTCGACTACGCACGGTTCGTCGCCGACCCCGCCACCCAGCGCGGGATCTACGTCGCCGCGGGCGGCCAGCCCGGTCATCGCAGTGCCTGGCTCGATCCCGCCGTCGATGCCTGGTGCGGCGGGTTCTTCGGTGACACGCTGGCGACGCTCGACGCAGCCCACGTGCGGCCGCGGTATGCCGGGTACATGCACCTGCAGGACACCGCCGGCCCGCTGGTGCACCGCTACCTGTGCGACGGCGGCGACGCACGCAGCGTGCTCGCAGCCATCGACGTGCGCTATCGCGAATC
This sequence comes from uncultured Chloroflexota bacterium, assembly GCA_903871975.1. Classification (GTDB taxonomy): domain Bacteria; phylum Chloroflexota; class Chloroflexia; order Chloroflexales; family Roseiflexaceae; genus CAIQIY01. The sequence goes on from CAIQIY010000686.1 coordinate 9,915, forward strand.
GCGAGGACATCATGACTGAGCTGCCCGCCCCACTCGCCGGTTTGCTGGTCCTCGACTTCAGCCAGTTCCTCGCCGGGCCGTCGTGTGCCCTGCGCCTCGCCGACCTCGGCGCGCGCGTCATCAAGCTCGAACGCCCGGGCGTCGGCGATCTGGCGCGGCAGCTCTATATCAGCGATCTGGCGCTCGATGGCGAGAGTACGCTGTTTCATTCGATCAACCGCAACAAACAGAGCATCGCCGTCGATCTGAAACAGCCGGACGACGTGGCCCGCGTGCGGCGCCTGATCCGTCACGCCGATGTGCTGATCCAGAACTTCCGCCCCGGCGTGATGGCGCGCCTCGGCCTCGATGCCGCCACCGCCCTGACGCTCAATCCCCGCCTGGTGTATGCCAGCGTCACCGGTTATGGCGAAACGGGGCCGTGGCGTGATCGGCCGGGCCAGGACCTGCTGGCCCAGGCGAGTTCGGGGCTCACGTGGCTCAATGGCGATGCTGATCGCCCGCCACAGCCGTTCGGCCTGGCAGTCGCCGATCTGTTTGCCGGCGCGCATCTGACCCAGGGCATCCTGGCGTGTCTGGTGCGGCGCGGCATCACGGGCCAGGGTGGCCGCGTCGATGTCAGCCTGCTCGAATCGGTGCTCGACCTGCAGTTCGAAGTGCTGACGACGTATCTCAACGATGGTGGCCGCCCACCGCGACGCAGCGCCGTCAACAATGCCCACGCCTATCTGGCGGCCCCCTACGGCATCTATGCCACCGCCGACGGCTACCTCGCGCTCGCGATGGGCTCGGTCACGCAGCTCGGCGCGTTGCTCGATTGCCCGGCCCTGCTGGCGTATGCTGATCCCCGGCGCTGGTTCGACGAACGCGATGCCATCAAGCAGATCCTCGCCACACACCTCGCCGGTGCACCCAGCGCCCATTGGCTGGCGCGCCTCGAGCCCGCCGACTACTGGTGCGCCGAGGTGCTCGACTGGTCGCGCCTCGTGGCCCATCCCGCATTCGCCAGCCTGCAGATGACCCAGCGCATCACCCGCTCGAGCGGGGGCAGTTTCGCCACCACCCGCTGCCCGATCCGCATCGATGGCGCGCTGCTGACGGCACCGCGCGGGTCGCCGGCCGTCGGCGAGCATACTGCCGGCATCATCGACGAGTTCGCCCTCGACGACACGACGGAGGACCAGGCATGATTCAGCCGTGTTTCTTCGAAGCCTATCGCATCGGCAGCGAACGCCGTACGGTCGGCCGTACGATCACCGAGGCTGATGTGGTGCTGCATGCCGGCCAGACCGGCGACTTCTACCCACATCACATGGACGCCGAGTGGTGTGCGACGCAGCCGTTCGGCCGACGCATCGCCCATGGCACGCTCATCCTCAGCGTCGCCATCGGCATGACGGCTGGCGCGATCAATCCGCATGCGATGTCGTACGGCTACGACGCGGTGCGCTTCGTGCGGCCGGTGTTCATCGGCGATACGATCACCGTGCGCGCCACGATCACCGAACAACGCGACCACCCACGCCGCCACGATCACGGCATCGTCGTCGAGGCCGTCGAGGTGACCAACCAGGCCGGCGCGGTCGTGCTGGCGTGCCAACATCTGTATCTGGTACAACGTCGCCCGGAACCAGCCGACGGGCCGGCCTGACACGGAGGAAGCGATGGATCCGATCGAGGTGTTGTCCCTCGACACTGAGCCACGGCGCCCGGCACGCACCGACTATGGCATCGGCATCGTCGGCTGCGGCGGCATCGTGAATGCCGCGCACCTGCCGGCGTACCGTGCCGCCGGGCTGACCATCGTCGGCTGTTTCGATGTCGACCCCGCGGCTGCCGAAGCGACCGCCGCCCGTTTCGCCATCCCGCGCGTGTATCCGTCACTCGATGCACTGCTGGCCGACGAGGCGGTCGCGATCGTCGACATCGCCGTGCCGGCCTGGCACCAGCGCGCCATCGCCGAACGCGCGCTGCTGGCGGGGAAGCATCTGCTGTGCCAGAAGCCATTGGCCGAGACTCTCGACGATGCGCTGGCGATCGCCCACGCCGGCCGCCGCGCCGGCCGCCACGTGGCGGTCAACCAGCAGATGCGCTGGAGCGCCGGCATCGCTGCGGCACGTGGCCTGCTGCGCGATGGCCTGATCGGCACCCCTACCGATGTGCAGCTTCGCGTGTCGGTGGCGACGCCCTGGCATCTGTGGCCCTGGTTGCGCGATGCACCACGCCTCGATCTCATGTACCACAGCATCCATTACTTCGACAGCATCCGTGCGTGGCTCGGCGATCCACAGTGGGTGACCAGCCACCATGCACGCTTCCCCGATCAGCCCGAACGCGCCGAGACCAAAACGCTCACGGTGCTCGAGTACGAATCGGGCCTGCATGCGCTGGTGGCGGTGAATCATCACGATCACAGCGGCGCCAGCATCGCCGAGTTTCGCATCCTGGGCACCGCCGGCGCGATCGAGGGGACGATTGGTCTGCTGGCGGAGTATCCGCGCGCCCGGCCCGATACGCTGCGCTTCACGTCGCAACGCTTCGTGCCACACATGTGGCATGCGCCGACGCTCACGGGCCTCTGGTTGCCCGATGCGTTCGTCGGCCCGATGTATGGCCTGATGCAGGCGATTGACGGCGGATCGCCGCCCGAGACGGACGCACTGGATCATTGCCAGACGCTGCGCGTGGTCCATGCCGCCTATCGCTCGGCGGCCGAACGACGCAGCGTGGCGCTCACCGAACTGCCGTGACCGTCCGCCATGCCATGCCGGAGAATGCCATGACGACGCTGACTATCATGTATCGCTCGTTCGATGGGTTTGAGCGCGCCCTCGCGCAACAGACGGCCGACTTCGCCCGCAACGCGCCGGGCGTCACCTTCGCCTTCGCGCATGGCGGCCCCGAGGAGTTGTATCAGCAGATGGTCGCCGATGGTGGTGTGTTCGATGGCCGCGCCGACGTCATGCTGGTGCTCACCGATTGGTTGCCCGAATTGATCGCCCGCGGCGGCTTGCGGCCGCTCGATGCGTTCCTCGCCGCCGATCCGCCCGATGACTGGCCCCATGGCTGGAGCCCGTCGATGCTGACGCTGCAGCGCGATGCTGCCGGCCATGTCTATGGGCTGCCCTACCACGATGGGCCCGAGATGTTCCACTATCGCGCCGATCTGTTCGCCGATCCCGCAGAACAGGCAGCGTTTCGTGCCGCGACCGGCCACGACTTGCGCCCGCCCGCGACCTGGGACGAGTTCCTCGAGGTGGCGCGCTTCTTCACCCGGCCGGAGCAGGGACTCTATGGTGCGATCGTCGCTGGCCTCAATGATGGCCATAATACCGTCTATGACTTCATGATCCAACTCTGGAGCCGCGGTGGTCGCCTGCTCGATGACCACGGTCGGCCGGCGTTCCACGATGCTGTAGGTCATGCGGCGTTGCAGTTTTATGTCGACCTTGTCACCACAGCCGGCGTCACGCCACCCGAGACATTCACGCTGGACAGCCTGGCGGCCGGCGAGGCATACGCTGCGGGCCGCGCGGCGATGATGCTCAACTGGGCCGGCTTCATGGCCGTCGCACAGTTGCCACCGAGCCGCATCATCGACCGCAGTCGGTGCGGGCCGATACCGCGTGGCAGCGGCGTCGGCGGTCGGCATGCCAGCCTGAACGTCTACTGGGTGCTGGCGATCTGTGCCGGCAGCCAGCAACCCGAGCTGGCATGGCGCTTCCTGCGCAACACCGCCAGCGCCGCGATGGACCGCATCACCTCGCTGTCGGGCGGCAGTGACGTCCGGCTGTCGACCTGGAACGACCCGGCGGTGCGGGCGCAGTTCCAGTACTACGAAACGATTGAGGAGGTCCATCGCGGCATCGACACCTTGCCGGCGATCCCGCAGTACCCGGCGATGAACGAGATACTGAACCGCATGGTCTGGCGCGCATCCCAGCGGCAGGCGAGCGTCGCCGACGCGCTCGCCGACGCCGCCGCGGACGTGGCGGCCGTACTGGCGAGGGGCACGTGATGCGACCGTTGTGGCGCGATCCGCGCTGGGCCGAACTACCGCGCCGCCCGTGGCGCAAGGTGCACCTCGATTACCACAACAGCGCGCATCTGCCGCGGTTGGCCGAAGCGTTCGACGCCGAGGCGTTCGCTGCGACGCTGGAGGCAGCGCACGTCGCGGCGATCGTGGTATTTGCCAAGGACATGCACGGTTACTGCTACTACCCGAGCGCGCTGGGGCC
>CAIQIY010000687.1 GCA_903871975.1 uncultured Chloroflexota bacterium
CCACTCGCCCGCCCGGCGCACCGACCGCCACTCGCCCGCCCGGCGCACCGACCGCCACTCGCCCGCCCGGCGCACCGACTGTCACGCCTGCGGTTCCGGGGCTTGTGCCGGTGCATCGGCTCGGGATTCCGTTCCTCCAGGGCGCGACGCGGGATCAGCGTGCCACAATCGGGATGGGGTGGCACGACGCGTGATGGTGTGAGGGCATACCGGCAGCGGGGTGGACGCACCGGGGCATGTCATGAACGGTGGCGTGGTATCGGCCGGGGCCGTACGCTGGCACTGCTCATCGTATTGGAGCGGTGTATCACCGGGCCACAGGCCGACGAGCATGTCGACCGGTGACCCGGAGGTGACCGCGGCGATGGGCTACCAGCGCCCGATGCCGCGTTCGCGCAAGCTCACATAGCGATTCGCTCCGATCACAAGGTGTCGAGTCGGCACCGAGCGCGGTACGCATCGCGACGCGCCCGTCTCTCCATGCCGCTCACCGAACCGGACGTGCGCCTTTCGGCGCATCCGGCTCTCCGGCCCTACGGTGGTTGTCCGGCGCTGTGGTGTCGTCGATCCCCCAATCATCCAGCGGCGCATTCAGACGCCCCGATCCCGGTACCGGGCCACGCGACCGACGTGGTCGCCACCCGCGCCGATCACCGCCGATGGCCTGGCCAGTGGGCCGGCGATCATGGGCGGTCGTGCGTCCGGCGCCTCGGCCAGCCGGCGGGCAGCCGTGCGATGCGTGCAGCGATGTTTGCTGGCCAGCCAGCGTCGCAGGCGAAGCCTGATGTACTGCTCACGGCGGCGGACGATCGCCCGCGGTGTCATGGTACCGCGGCGCCGTTCTGCAGCGGCTACGCACTGCATCAGTGCGCGCTGCGTGGCCGCGAAGCCGCGCCCGGTCGTGCTGCGTCCGGTCAGTGCCTTGAGCCGTCGACGCAGCTGCCGTTCGCTCGGATGCCCCCACGACCATGCCGCGCCCGCTGGCTCGAAGCCGTGGACGCCGGCGGGCGCGCGTCTGATGCGGCATGCATCGTCGGGCAGCATCAGCCCGACGCGCCGCGCACAGAACGTCTGCACCCGTCGAGACTGTTCCATTGCTTCGACATGCGTGCCCGACCATGGCATCACGAGCGTGCTGTCGCGAGAGCGCGGGTGCCCAGCGCCACCGTGTAGCCCCGTCGACCACCAGGCGTCGATGGTGCGGAGATACAGCTGCCACACCAGTGCAGCGAGCCCTTCGCTTGGCACGGCTGCCTGCCGTGTGCGCGGGTGGTCGGCGCACAGTGCCTGCCAGACCGCCGCGATGAACCGGGCATCGGCGACGCATTGCCGCAGCAGCCGCAGGGCCGCGCGCGGTCGCAGCATGCCACGGCATGCCGCGAGGTCGACACTGACGACCCATCGCGCTCCGTGCGCCGATTGCCAGGCTCCGGCGCCAGCCCACTCACTGTCGATGGCGGGGGGGCTGGCGTACGCAGCCGACGTGTGATCATCGCCGAGGATGATCGGCTCGAGCACCAGCTGCAGCATCAGCTGCTGGCGCCGTTGCACCAGAGGCACACCCCCGGATCGGTACCGATGATGGCCATCCGGCACAGGCATGCACTGCTGTGCCAGCCGCTCCTCGGCGAACTGCACGAGTGGCGGCCAGGTCAACAGATCCGCGAGGTGTGAGAAACGGTGAGAGGGATCAGCGACCGCACGTCGCGCCAGCCGCTGTCGCAGGTTGGAGACCTGCATCCGACACAATTCCGTCGGCATCATCATTCGAGCCTCCACATGAACGACATCGGCCGTAGAACCTGCCGCCCTTCGCCATGTACCGGGCTTTCCCCGGCGCGGACTACTCCGGCGGCTCCGCCAGTGCGTGGGCATCGAGGCGACATACCCGCCGAGCCCCCACCGGGGGCAGCCCACACACCTTCCCGTGTTGCGTATGTCACCGTCATCGCATGAAGGAAGACGTGCTCTATCCGCCATACCCTGCGCCAGCAGGGGTGACAGCCCCGATCCGATGTTCCTGCCGATCGGACCGTGCCCCTGGATCCACGGGCTACCCCGCAGGCAGGCTGTCGTTCGCCCATCGTGTCCAGCCACACGGGCGAGGTGATGGAATCCGGCGGTTCAGTCGAGCATTCACATCTGTTCGTCATCATCACACTCAGCCTGGCAGTCGGCGATCGCGCTGGAGAGCGATCGCCACTACGTGTTCCCAGGGCTTCGGACCATGGGGGGTATTGCACCCATCGCCCGCCTGGTCAGGCTCGGGCCCGGCAGGAGCCCGGCTCGACACCGAGCATTGCGACACACACCTGTGGGGGCAGCTCGCGCCACCCCGCCACGGCGCACGATCCAGAACATCAACATCGAGGAGCTTGCCCGCCTCGATGACCTGCGCAGTCACTGCTGCATCTTCGGGCGATGGCGTCGGATCGCCACTGGGATGGTCGGGTAGGCATGCCCCGTTGCCGGTGCACACCCCCCCAAGAACCGGACGTGACCGTTTCCGGTCATCCGGCTCAAGCCTCTCGAACGCCCCACGGTGGAACGCGGCGCATGATCGTGGTGGTTGCCACGGCCACAGCGCCTGTACGATCGTCCGGTGGTGCCGTCGCATGAATCGGCCAGCCGCCGCGCTGACGCGCCGACCGATGATCACGGGGAGACCGCACCGGCACCGATTGATGCCGCCAGCTGCCCTGCCCCCCTCCGACGGTGATGCACCGAGCCTCGTACCGAGAGACCAGGTGGAAGTTGGCCCGCTTTCGCGTGGGGTGATGTTGCCGACGGCGCAACCCCTATCCCGGCGATTACCGCCAGGCATTCGCTTGCTCCACCATCCGCTACCCGCATCGCGCTCGCCATGCCTCACGGCTGGCACACCCTGTCGGGAGCGATACGGGCTTACCGTGTTCATCGCATGCAACCGGATGGGTGAGGTCCGCCCTCTCCGCCGGTGGTGTCGTCGGTCCGTGTCAGGTGCCATAACAGTCCCTGAACCCACCACAGCGCCGTCGGCGCAGGCCCTGGTTCGCATCGCGGGCCCAATCATCGTCACGGCGGTTACCAGGCGTTCGCTTGTGCTGACCATACCATCCACCCTTGCCCCGCGCCGCCGGATGCGGGCGGCGACACCCCGGCCTCACGGCAGGGGCTGCCAGTCGGTCGACTGCGGGATACGTTGTCGGCGGGCTTCGCCGCAGTGCGTTACCACACGACGGCGCCACCCCAGGGTACTGCTGACGGAACAGCAGGCTCAATCACCCCTGCGGGCGTCGAGCAATTGCACGCGACGCTTGCACGTCGCACGTTATGCACGATGATGATTGCTGCACTATTGAGCCGCAGCGCCTCTTTGAGTCGGGTAGGGAGCCAGCGTCGCCAGTGGCTCCCCCCCTGAGAACCGGACGTGACCGTTGCCGGTCATCCGGCTCAGGCCTCGCAAACGCCCCGCTCGGAGACGCGGCGTCGATCGGGAGGGGTGTACCGGCATGCCATGACGATACGGTGCATCGTTCGTCGCGGTGCAGTCGGCCTGGCCGCGCGCCACCGGGGTGCACGACGACCGTGGCACGTGCCCGGTAGAGCGTCACGTCGCGGCCGGCATGGTCGCCATGAAATCCGTGCGTGCCGTCGGCGCGGCGGAAATACCGGGCGAACACCCAGCCACGCGATTTGTTGGGGTGGCGGCGTCGGGCCCAGCGCCACAGCAGTTGGCTCAGGGCATGATCGATGTCGGCGAATGCCCGCTTGCCGGTGACGTACCGATGCTGCTGCACCCAATCGCGCAGCAGCGGATTGAGCACCTGCACCAGCCGCCCGGCTGAGCTGCCGCGATTGAGCCGCACCAGCGCACGGACCCGTGTCAGCATCCGATGCATGCTGGTATTGGCCGGGCGCACGACGAGCCGGCTGCGCGTGCGTCGAACGTGCAGGCCAAGCACCTCGAATCCTGCGCTGATCGGCCGAATCGTGAGGTTGGCCCGATCAGGTGCGATGCCGCAGTCGCCCAGCGACTGCCACACCAGTGGCAGCACTGCCGCCTCGAGCGCATGGCGCGAGGTGCTGGCGACGACGAACTGCCCGTGATGCCCGATCAGCACGTGGTCGGCATGGTGGCCTTCGACCGGAGCCGGCGCCGCATGGCGCAGCTGCCGTGCGATGGTGCCGAGCAGCAGATCGATGAGCAGCGGGGCGATGATGCCTGGCATGGCATCGGCGGCAACGCCACGGCTCGGGTTGCCGAGGAGATGCCCCGAGCGGATCCAGGCACGCCGCAGCACCGGGTCCAGCGGTGCATGCGCCAGCCATTGCGGGCTGAGGTGCGCCATGCCCGCGCTCAGGTCGCCGACCAGGACCCAGCGCAGCTGTCGATGCGCAGCCAGGTGCGCATGGACGCGTGCGATCACCGCCGCGCGATCACGCCGGGCGGACGGATCACCGACGACGGGCTCGAGCGCCAGGCGCTGCAACCAGAGCATCGCCCGATCGTGCAGCGTCGGCACGGCGCGCCGTATCGACGTGCCGTCACGTTGCATCACCGTGATCCGTCGCAGCGGCGCCGGGTGGTAGCCGTGCCGTCGCAGGCGCCGCACCGCCAGCGCGCGCGCCATCGCCGTCGGCCAGTGCTCCCCATCGACGCCGGCGATCCGCCCATCGGGTGCCTCGGCTGCACGCGCCACGGCCAGCACCCGACCGCTGAACGAATGGGTCAGCAACCATTGCAATGCCCGAACCTTGCCGGGCCGCCCCTCCCGAGCGGCCTTCACGATACGGGTCTGGAGCCGCCGCACGGCATGATCGACGCGCGCCCGATCAACAGGGCGTCGGTCGTGCATCTCGTGGGAGGTGGCACCAGCAGGATGTGCTGCCGTCATCTGCATAACCTCCTGTGACGGGTTGTCAGACGTTCTCGTGACGCGAGACCTGGCGGACGTCTGCCCGCTTTCGCGTGGGGTGATGTTGCTCGTCGCGCAACCCCTATCCGGGCGATTACTGCCCGGCATTCGCGTGTTCCGCCATCCTGTCCCCGCAGCACCATCGGGCGCCCTCGCGGTACCCTACCCGCGCGACGCCAGTGGCGCGGGAGTGCTACGGGATTGCCGTGTTCAGCCCGAGAACCTGGATGGGTCTGGTCCGCTCGTTCCGCCGGCGGTCTGATGTGTCCACGACCGGGGAAGATCTCGCCCCGGTGCCGACCGCAATGCCTGTCTGGCGAGGCCGATGCGCATCGCTGGCCTGTGATCGGTGACGACGTGTGTGAGCGTTCGCATGTGCTGACCATTCCCATCCCCCCTTGCCCCTATCCGCCGGATGCTGACGGAATCAGCCGTGCCTCGCAGCACTGCTGCCGGCCTGTCGGCCGCAGGATACGTTGTCGGCGGGCTCGCCACGCTCTGTTGCCACAGCGCAGCACCGCCCAGGAGACTGGTGGTGGAACACCAGGCTCGCTCATGGCGAGCATGTTCTCAGGCCGCTTGACACGTCGCACAGATCTCACCGATGCGTACGACCGAGCTGTGCAGGCTGCCGACGTAGACTGTCTGGATGCGCAGCACCCGGTTGCGGGTGTCGAGACAGATGGTGCGCAACTGCTCCTGGTCGAGATGGCTCATCTCGAGCTGTACCAGCTGTGCTGCGTCGGCAGCGCTGCGGATCTGCGGCCGCTCCTGTGCCGCATGCAAGGCCAGGCGCCGGCCGATCTCGAGCGCCGCCTTGAGTTGAGCTGCCTTGGCGCTGCCCAGGCCACGCTTGCGGGCGAGCTCGGCGAGGCTGATGCGCTGCAGCCCATCCCAGCTGCCCACGTCGCGCAGCAGCTGCTGGGCGATGGTGGTGGCGCTGGCGCCGGCGATGCCGACGCGCAACAGAATGGCGATCAGCTCGGCGTCCGACAGCGCCGTCGCGCCGAGCGCGATCAGACGCTCGCGCGGCCTCTCGTGGTCCGGCAATTCGCGCAAGCGTACCGGGTGTTCCGACATGGGCTCCTCCTGCGTCGTACACGAGCAACTCCACGACTCGTGACATCTGCATTACCGGCGGAACCGGGCCAGCGTGATGGGTCGTTGACGGCCATGTGGTGTCATCGGTATAATCGGGCGACGACGGCGCAGCGCACTTGGCTGCATGCCGCAGTTGCCGGGGGCGCCGATGCAGGCTGACGACTTCGACACGATCATCGACGCGACCATCGCCGCGCTGCCGCCGCACATTCGCCGCCATCTCGACCGCGTCACGTTCCAGGTCGCGGTCAAGCCGAGCCGCGAGCAACGGCGCGGCCTGCGGTTGCGGCCGTGGGAGACGATCTACGGCCTGTACGAGGGTGTGCCGCTGACCGAGCGCGCCGGTGCCGATGTCGTCATGCCCGACGTCATCACGATCTTCCGTCGGCCTCTCGAACGCGATTTTCCCGATCCCACCGAACGCCGCGAGCAGATCCGCCAGACGGTCCTGCACGAACTGGCGCACTACTTCGGCATCGACGATGACCGCCTGATCGAGCTGGATGCCTATTGAGCGTGCGGATTGCACCGCGCTGCCAGTACACCGAGAGGAGCGTCGCATGGAAGCGACATCGGTCGCATTTCTGAAACAGCTGCTGGCCGCCCCCGGCCCATCGGGCGACGAGATCGCCGCGGCGCGGGTCTGGCGTGCCGAGGCAGCGACGTTCGCCGACGAGGTCCGCGCCGACGTGCGTGGCAACTCATTCGCGATTCTGCATGGTGGTGCACCGCGCGTGCTGTTGGCCGGTCACATCGACGAGATCGGCGTGATGGTGAGCTACATCGATGACGATGGCTTTCTGTGCATTGTGGGGATCGGTGGCTGGGATCCGCAGGTGCTGGTGGGCCAGCGCATCCGGCTGCTGGGGCTGCAGGGCGAGGTGATCGGGGTCGTCGGCAAGCGCCCGATCCACCTGCTGCGTGCCGACGAGCGCAGTCGCGTCAGCGAGATCGACGATCTGTGGCTGGATATTGGTGTCGCGAACCGCAGCGAGGCCGAGGCGCTGGTACGCATCGGCACCGTCGGCGTCATCGATGCGGCACCGGTCGAGTTCCCCCATGGCCGGATCGCTTCGCGGAGCATCGACAACCGCATCGGTGCGTTCACGGTCCTCGAGGCGCTGCGGCTGCTCGCTGCCGAACGCCCGGCAGCGACGGTGGCGGCGGTGGCCACAGCCCACGAGGAGACGAGCTTCGCCGGAGCGTATACGGCGGCGTTCGGCTTCGATCCGCAGCTGGCGATCGCGGTCGATGTGACATTTGCCACGGATCACCCGAATGCCAGTCGTCGCTCCCACGGCCATGTCCGCCTCGGCAGTGGCCCCAATCTGTCGCGCGGTGGTGTGACCAGCCCGGTGGTATTCGAGATGTTGCTGGCGGCAGCGGCCAGCCAGCAGATTCCGTATACCGTCTCGGCTGGGCCGAACGCCAGCGGCACCGATGCCGATGCGATCAACCTGACGCGTGCCGGCGTGGCGACGGCGGTGGTCTCGATCCCCAATCGATACATGCACTCGCCCAATGAGCTGATCCAGTTGAGCGATGTGGCCCATGCAGCCCGGCTGATCGCTGCCGTGGTGCGCATGCTCACGGCGACGACCGATCTGGTGCCGCGCTGATGACGGGGGCTGCGCGGCGATGGAGGCACTGCGTGCCATGCGGCGGATGAGCGCTCTGCCCAACGATGCGACGACGCTGCGGCTGTGCCGACACGCGCACGCGGCGGGCCCTGGCCTGACCGACGCGCGCCATGGCGGCACAATGCCGTCGGTGGTCGCGGGCGGCCTGATGGCGGCGGCGTGCGCGCCGGTGTGCTGCGCCGTGCTGCGCGAATGTGTTGGTGCTGTCGCCGCCGCAGTGCCGTGCGCCTGGTATCCCGGTGGCGCGATCAATCGGCTCGCGGCCAGCGGCGACTCTGGCTGCGATACTGGCTCGGCTGCCCAGGCTCGGCGCGTCACGCTCGGGTTGGCCACGCCAGTTGTCAGCGGTCCGGCCTGCCAGCGGTGGCTGGCCACCATGCGCCAGGTCGCGTGCGACGAGGTGGCGGGCATGTGTGCCGGGCGTGGTGTTCGCCTGGCCCGGCGCCGCCGGATGGCCATCCCGACCCAGGGGCAGGCGGTGGCGGATTGCCCCATGCTCGCTGCCATCGCACCGATCGCGGTATCGCTGGCCAACCTGTGCGGGGCCGTGGCCGACGGGGCGTCGCCCGAGCACTATGCCGGGGGTGCCGATGCGGTGACCAATCGGGCACTCCTGCCGCTCGCCGAGCCGGTGTGCGAGTTGGTGTGCAGCGTGCCGATGGTTCACACGCCGATCGATCATGCGCTGTGCAGCAGTTCGGCGTGGGCGTCGCCGGATTCGTTGTGAACAGCTGGCGCGCCTGGCGGCGTCCGACGCCGCGCACCCTGGCCTGGCTGGCTGCCGGCGGCGCCCTGCTGGGCATACAGCTGGTCAGGGGGGCGCCGTTGGTGTGGTCACCCTGGCTGTACATCGATGCCATTGCGCTGAGCTGGATGGCATTGGCGGCTGGTGCGCTGGCGCTGCAGCCGTCGTTCCGTCACCCCGGTGGCGTGCCGCTGGCGCTGGCGCTGGTGGCGGCGTGCGTGCCGCTAGTGCTGCTCCCGCCACTGGCGCTGCTGGGCTGGGTGCGGCGTGACGCGCCACGCCGGGAGCGCGCCGCCTGGCTGGCGCTCACCGCGAGTGCTGCGCTCATCGCCTGGCGCGGTGGTTGGCTCAGCGATGGCAGCGCGCCGCCCGGTGCGGTGTCGTTGCCGGCCTTCGCAGGCCTGGTGGTTGCCGCGACCGTGCCACTGCTCGCGGCACTCGCGCGGCGCAGCGAGCCCGATGATGCAGCGCCACTCGCCATGCTGCTGTGGCTACTGCCGCTGGTGCGCTCGTGGGCGGATGGCCCATGGGACACGGTGTGGTCGCTGCTGCCGCTGGCGGTCGGGGCGACGGGCTGGTGGGCGAGTGCCGTGCTGGCGCCGCATCGGCCGGCAGGTGCCGGCGAGCAAGCCTACCTGCATGGGTGCGTGCTGGCCGGGTTGGGCCTGGCCAGCGGCGCCGGTGTGGCAGCAGCACTGCTCGCGCTGTTGGCAGCCCTGGCGTGCGGCGCCGGTCCCGCGCATGGTTGGCGTGCGACGATGCGCTCTGTTCTGCTGCTGGTGAACGCCTGGGCCATCAGCGGTGCGCTGATCGCCGGTGGCGCGGCGCTGTTGCTGCCGCTGGTCTGGCTGGCGCTCGGCGCCATGGTGCTGAACCAGCGTGCGGTGACTGCACCACGGCACGACTGGCGCGCAGTGCCGCTGACGCTGCTTGGCGTCATGGGCAGCGTACTGAGCATGCTCCCCGCCATCATCGAGCATCTGCAGGGTGGCCTGACCGTCTTCGGCGATCTGGTGGTGCGCCCATGGATCGGCTTCGCGTTGCTCGATGCGGCCCGACGCGAGGTGATCGCCGCACCGGTGCTGATCATCCTGGCATTGGGTGCTGTCATGGTGGCGATCGGCGCGTTGGCACCGGCAGCCACGGCAGCCCCCACCACCCCTGCTGCACCGGTCGCCACACCAATGCCCACGGCGTGGTGGCTCGACTGGTTTCGCCGGCCTGCGCAGAGAGCCGACGATGACGCCGAATGAACTGATCGAGGCGATCGGGCAATCGCCGGCATTGCTGTTTGGCTATCCCGCGGGGTTGGCACTGGCGCTCGTCGTGC
>CAIQIY010000688.1 GCA_903871975.1 uncultured Chloroflexota bacterium
CGTGTTGAGCAGCCGCGGGGTCAGGCTCCCGGGGAGCAGGCCCAACTCCTCATCGAGGGGGAACAAGCCCGGCCCCGCAGGCCGGACAGACACCAGCGGTGATACCGCATGCACGTGTGGGCGTGGACATCACGATGCGCCTGCACTCCTGTCGCCGCGCGACACCCTGCTGCCGCGGCGCGGCAGCAGGGTGTCATGGGCAGGTGCTAGCTTCCTGCGACGAACCTGATGGGTATGCAGTTTGGCGCACCGTTATTCTGCGCCTTGGCCGTGCTGCCGCGGCGCCAACGATGCGACGATGGCATTGCTCCTCACGCATGGAGCGACTTTGCTCGTACCCTCTGACGCTGATACGGGCCCCACGCGTGAGCGCACGGCTACCGGGCCACGCGAGCGCCGGTTCAGAGCCCGGCAGCGCGCCGCAGCGCGTCAGCACGATCCGTTATCTCCCAGGGTGCGTCGATGTCATCACGCCCGAAATGGCCATAGGCTGCCGTCGGGCGGTAAATCGGTCGCCGCAGTCGCAGATCACGGATGATCGCACCCGGACGCAGATCGAAATGCTCATCAATCAGGCGCAGGATCACATCCTCGCCGACCCGGTGGGTGCCAAATGTCTCGATGTTGATCGAGAGTGGCTGAGCCACGCCGATTGCATACGCCACCTGCACCTCGAAGCGGGTCGCCAGGCCGGCCGCGACGATATTCTTGGCGACGTAACGCGCCGCATACGCTGCACTACGGTCGACCTTCGTCGGATCCTTGCCTGAGAAGGCACCACCACCGTGACGTGCCACGCCACCGTAGGTGTCGACGATGATTTTGCGACCAGTCAAGCCACTGTCGCCCATCGGGCCGCCGATCACGAAACGCCCGGTTGGGTTGACAAAGTAGCGCGTGACATCATCGAGCCATTCAGTCGGGATCGTCGGCCGGATCACATGCTCGATGACATCATGGCGGATCTGTTCCTGCGACGCGTCGGGCGCGTGTTGGTTGCTGATCAGCACCGTATCCACACGCACCGGGCGGCCATGCGAATATTCCACCGTCACCTGCGACTTGCCGTCGGGGCGCAGGTACGGCAGCGTGCCATCCTTGCGCAACCGCGACAGCCGGCGCCCCAGACGATGCGCCAACGCGATCGACGCCGGCATCAGTTCGGGGGTCTCATCGCACGCGAAGCCGAACATCATCCCCTGATCGCCGGCACCAATCGTGCTCACTTCCTGATCCGTCACGGTCGCGTCGCGTGTCTCGAGCGCGCGATCGACTCCCATCGCAATGTCGGGAGACTGGCCGTGGATCGCAACCATCACACCACAGGTGTCGGCATCGAAACCGAAGGCCGCCTCGGTATACCCGATCTCCTTCACCGTGCGCCGCACGATCTCCTCGACCGGGATGTAACCGCGCTCGTACGTCACTTCGCCGAGCACCATGATCATACCCGTGGTCGTCGCCGTTTCGCATGCCACCCGCGCCCGCGGATCGTGCGTCAGGAAAGCATCGAGGACCGCATCAGACACTTGATCACACAGTTTATCGGGGTGCCCCTCGGTGACTGACTCCGATGTGAAGTACAACCGAGGAGACTTCATGAACGTCGTCGACATCGCACCAGCTCCCATCTCTGATGAGTGAACCCATATTCCATCGATCTGCCGCCGCCGGCGTCTCATGCGGCGCCGGCGATGACACTCACGTGCCTTCTTCCCACGACGAGAGATACTTCTCCTGCTCGGTCGTGAGTACATCGATGGTGATGCCCATCGCACGCAGCTTCAGCGCGGCGATCTCGCGATCGACCGCTCGCGGCAGCGCGTGGACGCCGTGCGACAGTTGACCCTTGTGAGTGAGCAGATACTCGGACGCCAGCGCCTGATTGGCGAACGACATGTCCATCACAGCACTGGGGTGCCCTTCGGCGCTGGCGAGGTTGATCAGCCGGCCTTCACCCAGCAGATTGATGCGGCGTCCATCACGCAGAATGTACTGGTCGACGAATGCACGCGGCTGCCGGCGATCGACGGTCAGCGCCTCGAGTGCCGGGATGTCGATCTCGACGTTGAAATGGCCACTGTTGGCGACGATGCAGCCATCCTTCATGGCGGCAAAGTCCTCACCATCGATCACTGCCTTATCGCCAGTGGCCGTGACTACGAAATCGGCCTGGCGTACGGCATCAACCATCGGCATGACGCGGAATCCATCCATGGCTGCCTCGAGGGCGCGCACTGGATCGATTTCGGTGACGATCACCAGCGCACCCATGCCGCGGGCGCGCTCGGCGATGCCCCGCGAGCAATAGCCGTAGCCACCGACGACGAACGTCTTGCCGGCGAGCAGCACGTTGGTTGCACGAATGATGCCATCAATGGTGCTCTGCCCCGTGCCATAGCGATTGTCAAACAAATGCTTGGTATCACTGTCATTGACAGCGATCACCGGAAATTTCAACACACCATCGGCAGCCATCGCCTTCAACCGAATCACGCCGGTGGTCGTCTCTTCAGTGCTGCCCAGCATCGCCGGAATGAGGTCTGCACGCTGCTTGAGCACCCCACTGACCAGATCAGCACCATCATCCATCGTGATGTGCGGATTGAAATCGAGCGCCGCCATCAGGTGACGATAGTACGTCTCGTTGTCTTCACCTTTGATGGCATATACTGGCATCTCTTCGTGGTGCACCAGCGACGCTGCGACATCATCCTGAGTGGAAAGCGGGTTGGAGGCAGCGAGGACGACATCAGCGCCACCTGCGGCGAGCGTCCGCATCAGATTGGCCGTCTCGGCTGTCACATGAAGACACGCGGCGATGCGCAACCCACGGAGCGGCTGTTCGCGAATGAAACGCTCACGCAGGAGACGCAGCACTGGCATCTCGGTCTCTGCCCAGTCGATCCGCTTGCGCCCCTGCTCGGCCAATCCGAGGTCCTTCACATCATAATTTGTAGCCATCGATGCTCACTTGCTCCTTTGATCTCAGCTTGATCGATCCATCACAGCACATGCCTGAGTTCATCAGGACACCAGCCTCAACGTGTCGACAACACGATGTCAGTGTCAAATATGGCGCGGTAGCGCGCCTCGAATTCTTCGGGAGTATATCGGTGCTCCTGGCAACCATACTGCTCGATGGCATACGTCGCCGCCAATGCAGCGATGCGTCCGGCGACATCGAGCGGCAAGCGTCGGGCGATGCCAAAGACCAGCCCGGCGAGGTAGGCATCACCGGCACCGGTAGGGTCGAGCACTTCGCGCACCGGCGCGATCGGAACCTCGATGACGCTGCGCGTCCCATCGGCTGCGGCGACCGAGATCGTCGAACCCTGTGCTCCACGCGTGATGACGGTGAGCGGCGCCGATTCGATGAGCTCCGGCTCGCTGAGGCCGGTCTGCTGTGCCATCATGGCAAACTCGTAATCATTGCCGACGAGAACCTGTGCTCCACGCAACCCGCGCACAATCTGCTCGCCGGTCAGGCGCGGTGTTTGCTTACCCGGATCGAAGACGAATGGGATGCCCATTGCGTGGCATTCTTCGGCGTGACGTGACATTGCCTCGGGATCGGTCGGCGAGATGATCACAAGGTCATCACGCGTGAGTCCGATGTCGGTCAGCGACAGATGGCGTGCGTGCGATGCCGCACCGGCGTAGAACGCCACGATCTGGTTGTTCGCCTGATCGGTATTGAAGAAGCACGATGAGGTGAACTCTTCGTCGATCAGCCGTACACCACTGACATCGACACCGTGATTGGTCAGCCACGCGCGATACTCGCCGAAGTCATGACCGGCAGTCGCCACGATGAGCGGCCGATCGCCGAGCAGTGCCAGGTTGTAGGCGATATTGCCGGCGACGCCACCCCGCATGCGCCGCATCGAATCGACGAGAAAGCTCACCGACAGCATATGGACGCGGTCGGGCAGGATGTGATCCTTGAAATATCCGGGAAAGTTCATGATGTAGTCATACGCCAGTGAGCCAGTGACGACGATGCGCACGCAGTTCTCCTTCTCCACCGTGTAACCACGAACCGACCAGGCTGCCGCGTAGTCGGGCGATGTCAGTGATTGGTATGGCTCGGCAATGCCTCGTGATACGGCGCGGTGATGACGCCACGCTCGGTGATGATGGCGCTGACGAGCCGTGCCGGGGTGACATCGAACGCCGGATTGGCGGCGACGACGCCAGACGGCGCGACAGAGATGCCGGCAAACGTCGTCACTTCGGCGGGATCGCGTTGCTCAATCGGGATGTGCTCACCACTCGCACGCGCCAAATCGATGGTCGATGATGGTGCCGCGACATAGAATGGGATATCGTGTGCCCGGGC
>CAIQIY010000689.1 GCA_903871975.1 uncultured Chloroflexota bacterium
CAATCCCATGGTCATGTATCCCTCCGATGCATCGCTTCGTCGCCCCGATGCTCCGTGCTACGTGACGAGCACGCAACCGGATGATACCAGCGACCTGCTCCTCCGGTGGCAGAACATGCGGGGTGGCAGTGAACCGGGCCGACCGGCAACCAGTGTCGGCTTCGCTGCCGAACCGAAGGCCGGGAACGACGCCTCGCGACCGCGACGTCGCTGGATGCGCCGCCGCGTCGCCGGCCGACGAGTGACGCTGCGGCAGGAAGCGCAGTGATTCTGGCGATGTGTCGTGTGACCGTTGACACGTGGCTCGCCCGGCGTGCCGACGGTGAATGCGAACTCGTGCCCGCGGCGGTGGTCGTCACTGGCACCCGGTCGAGCTGGCGACCGGCCCTCGATGGTGGCCTGCGTGGGGGATCGGCACCTCCACTGCAGCGTGATGGCTCCGGCCTGCCCGGAATGCAGCCCAATCGAGCGCTTTGGGAAGACATCCACAGTGGGCTCGCAGGACGATGCTTCGCGCATCGCAATGCCCACCCGACGACCGCACCGACCCGGTCGTGTCGTCGCTGGCCTGGTCCTCCGCGCGGTCATCACGCGCCAGCGGCCAGCAACTCCAGGATCGCGCTGCTGCCCCGTGCCGCACCATCAGCCTGTGCGACGATCGCACCGAGCCGGTCGGCGGTGGCAGCATGCTGCTGCCAGACACTCCGGATAGCCTCACCGAGTTGTGCCGGCGTGAAGCTGGCGACATCGAGCGCACGACCGACGCCGAGGCGGGTGATGCGCGCTGCATTGGCGTGCTGATCGCCACCGAAGGGCAGTACCACCATCGGCCGGCCCGCCGCGAGGCATTCCTGTACCGTGTTGTTGCCGCCATGCGTCACGACGACGTCGACCTGGCGCAGCACCATCACCTGCGGGACGCTGTCGAAGATCCACACCCGGGGCCAGCGCCCGGCGCGCAGCGCGGGTGCACTGGTGCCGGCACTCACCAGCACGTGTGCACCGAGTGCGGCCAGCCCGTCGAGGATGCGGCGGTAGACCGCAGGTTGTCCGTTGAAGACGGTGCCGAGCGAGACGTATACCCGCAGCCCGGTGGTGGGCAGAACGTGCAAGGCCTGATGCTTCAGGTCACTGATCGCATGTTGACGCAGGCACGGGCCAATCATCGCAACCGGTGCATCGAGCGGCAGGAGGCCGGGCTCGAGCGCGGGCAGCGTCGTCAGGAGATTCAATGCATCCGACACCGGTCGCGTCAGCGCAATCGGGCGTGGTAGCGCGATGCCGAGCGTCCTGGCGGCGGCGGCAGTGCGGTCGGCAAACTGCTGGTCCAGCGCCGCAAGCCGTGCGGTGGCGGCGTCCCAGGCTGGAGTTCCCACCGCCGTGTCGGGGAGCTGGCTGCCGAACGGCGGCGCACCGGCGACCGGGAAGGGCAATGCCGAATGGTAGAGTGCCACATACGGGCGTGCAGCCAGGTGCGCGGCCAGAAGTGCGGCGGGCATCAGGTAATCGCCGACGATCGCTGCAGCATGCCGGGTGATCGCGTAGGTGGCGATCGCCCGTGCCTGGGCTGGCATGTCGCTGGTGAACAGGTCGATCGCCGCGGCGAGCTCGTCCAGGCCGACGAGGCGCGGCAGACGGATGGCGTGCCACATGGTGCGCCATGAGCGTGGCAAGGGCAAGACGGTGAGACCATCAGCATGCAGCATGTGCGGGAGTGCGCTGGCGGCGCGCACCGGAGCCGGCCAGCGATCGGCGAGTGGCACACGCGTCGGTATGATCGCGATGTCGGCGGTATGCCCACGGGCCAGCAGGTGCGCTGCGATCGCGCGCAACGCACTGGTATGCCCGATGGTCGGATGTGCTGCGAACAACAGATGGGTCATTGCATGTTCTCATGGCGGCCCACCCAATTGCCGCCGGGCCGCCCCCGAATCACTATAGCAGCTCTGGGAACGTGGGGTCGCGCCCGAGGCGCACCGATTGTCGCCGGGCATCGAATGATCGCGTGGGCTGTGTTGGTCAGCGACGCACGACACCGAGGACACCAGCCATCAGACGCCGGTGTAACGACCCGTGGCGCGAGTGCGGTATACTGCGCATATGGCAAGGTCGAAGAGCGAGGCATGTCGGTTATGGCCGATGAGGAGCGACGCCACGTCGAAGCGGCCGTTGGTGGCGACGTCGAGAGCTTCAACAGGCTTGTCCAGACGCATGAATCCCGCGTCTACGGTGTCTGCATGCGCCTCGTCGGCGATCATGACGACGCCGAGGACGTCGCTCAGGAAGCATTCATCTCGGCATTCACCCGGTTGTCGACATACCGTGGTGGATCGTTTCGTGCATGGTTGCTGCGCATCGCCACCAACGCCGCGCTCGATTTCCTGCGTGCACGGCGTCGGCGGCCGACGATTGCGATCGATGTGCGTGATGACGACCCGGACGATCACCAAGGGTTCGATCTGCCGGATCCGGCCCCGCCGCCCGATGAAGCACTTGAGCAGCGCGAATTGGCACGGGCGCTCCAGGCGGCCCTGATGGAGCTGCCCGATGATCAGCGCGTGGCGATCGTGTTGCGCGACGTCGAAGGCTATGATTATGCCGAGATCGCCGCGATGACCGGCATGCCGCTCGGCACCGTAAAATCGCGTATCAGCCGTGGGCGTGGCCGGCTGCGCGAAATCCTGATTGCACGCGGAACTGTCCGCAGCGCGTCGTCGTCCGAATAGGTAGATTGAGAAGATGGCGCGCCTGGCGCGAGGCAGACGAAATCATGGCTACCATACCCGACACGGATATCGAACTCTTGTCAGCCTACCTCGACGGGATGCTGTCGGCGGAAGAGCGCGCTCGCGTGACGCAGCGACTAGAGCGCGAGCCGGCGTTGCGTGCCGCATATGACGATGTTCGGCGCATCACCACCCTCCTGCACGAGTTGCCGGCCCCGCGGCCGCGACGCAGCTTCACCCTCGACGCCCGAATGCCGCGGGTCAGGCGGGCACTGCCCTGGCGCTGGTTGCGCCCACTGCAATACGCCGGTGGGGCAGCGATGCTCATCGTGATGCTTCTGGGCATCACCTTGGCGACGACGCCACTGAACCAACCGCTCGCCATGAATCTTGCCGAACCGGTGCTCCCTGAATCCGAGGATTCCGCTCCCGCTGCAGCGCCACTTGCTGCAGCAGCGCCCGTCGAGGATGCAGCATCGGCACGTGCGCGGGGCGCCGATGAGGCGCCCGAGGCAGGCGGATCGGCACCATTGGGCGATGAGCCAGATGACCTGCTGGCTGCCGGCGCCCAGGTCATCCCGTCGTCTACGCCTGCCGAACCGCCGATCGCGTGGTATCTGGCTCTGGGGCTCGCCGGCCTCGTCGTGCTCGGCGCCCTGACGGCGACGGTCGTGCGAGCCATGCTCGTGCGCCGCCGATGATGGGCCGCATCTGGCAACGCCATCAGGCCTGGCTCCAGCCGCTCGCCGCCGGTGTGGGCTTCGTCGCGCTCAACATCTGGCTCTATCTGGCGCTCCAGAGCCCTGCCGGGCAGGCGGCGATCGCACAGCTCGCGCTGTTGGCCGCTCCTGGCGCGTTTCTGCTGATGCTCGCCGCCAATGCCACGGTCGTTGTGCCCATTCCCTGGCCGGCGATCCTGCTGCCGTTGGCGCAGCAAAGCCCGACGTTGTGGCCAATCGTCCTGGCTGCCGCGCTCGGCTCGGTGGTCGGCGAGTCGGTCGCCTACGGCGTCGGGCGTTCGGGCCAGGCGGTGATCGCCGACAGCCCGGTGGCGCGCTGGGTCCATCAACAGCTGACCCACCCATGGCGTGCATTCATCGCATTGGTTGCGCTGGCGGCACCACCCAATCCGCTGTTTGATGTCGCCGGGCTGGCAGCCGGCGCGACGGGTGTCCCGTTCTGGCTCTTCTTTGGCGCGGTGCTGCTGGCGCGCCTGCTCCGGTTCGCAGTGCTGCTCACGGTCGGCATCCGGCTCCTGGGGGGGGGATGATCGATCGCCCGCGTCGTGGCCAGCCGCAATGCCATGCTGCCCCGGGGTGGAGCCGGATAGTGGGCATGCCCGATTACCTCGGTGGGATTCGGCCTACCGCGCCGCCGTGCGACGACGCGCACTTCCCCGCGACGTATGTCGGCATGTACAGCGTGCCACCGGGTGAACCCTGATAAACCAGCGGCACCCCGATCGCGACGATGTCGGAGTGCCGCCTGCCGGATGGGTGTGGTGCCGAGTTGGTGGTCTACTCGGCGTCCTTCGAGTCATCGCCACCAAAGAAGTTGCGGTTCTTGGCGATGTACTTCTGCCACTTTTCGGGCACCGAGTCGTCGGCGAAGATCGCCTCGACCGGGCACTCCGGCTCGCACGCACCGCAGTCGATGCACTCGTCGGGATTGATGAAGTACTGCTCTTCACCCTCGTAGATGCAATCGACGGGGCAGACGGCGACGCACGAGGCGTCCTTCGTGCCGATGCACGGCTCGGTGATGATGTATGCCATGGTGTCGCTGATCCTTCTGTCACTGCATATCATGAACCCGTGACTCGTACTATACCATGATCGGCCGCAGTCGTCTGCGACTTTTGTCTCAGACCGATCATGGGTTGTGGGTCAGGCATGTTCGGCGATGACGGCGCGCAATCCGGCGGGATCGAGGACGACCACGCGGCCACGTTCGAGGCGCACCAGGCCTTCCTGGGCCAGCTGCCGCAATGCGCGTCCGGCGATCTCGCGCACGGTGCCGGTTCGTTCGGCGAGCTCTTGTTGGGTCGCTTCGGCACACCCACCATCGGCATCCTGGAGCAGCTGCCGCGCCAGGCGCTCGCGCACCGAGCGAAACGCCAGATCTTCGACGAGCACGACCAGCCCGCGCACCTGGCCGGCCATGTCGTGGAGGAGTGCCAAGCCGAGTTCCGGATGCTGACGAATGAGCGTACGCAGGGTATCCGCCGGGAGTACGATGCACTGGACGACGCTCATGGCGCGCGCCGTCGCCGGGTTGGGTTGCCCATCGAAGGCCGAGATGAGATTGAAGCTGGCGCCGGGGCGCAGCATCGCCAGCACTTGTTCACGGCCATCGATGGCGGTGCAGGCCAGCCGTACACGGCCGTGCTCGACGAAGAAGATCTCGCCGGTCTGTTCGCCCTCATGGACGATCTGCTCGCCGGGCCGGTAGTGGATGCGGTGCATGCGAGCGGCGACGACGCCGAGTGTGGCATCGTTGAGTGCGTCGAACAGGCGAAATATGCGAAGGTGTGCCGAGGCGAGCACGTTGGTGCACCACTTTCCGATGACGCGCCCGGCGCGCCATCGGCCCGGCTGCGCGCACGCCGTCAATCCTTACGATGCCGCGCTGAAGCGTACTGGCAACTCGCCCCGGGGCCCGAGCGTCAGGCCACGATGCTGCACCGCGACCGGCCCCGAATCGCGCAGCGTCAGTGTCCCGGCCCGTACGATGACTGCGAGCGCCAGC
This sequence comes from uncultured Chloroflexota bacterium, assembly GCA_903871975.1. Taxonomy (GTDB): domain Bacteria; phylum Chloroflexota; class Chloroflexia; order Chloroflexales; family Roseiflexaceae; genus CAIQIY01. The sequence goes on from CAIQIY010000689.1 coordinate 5,475, forward strand.
TTCATCTCGTAGAGTGCGAACGCTGCGCCGATGCAGCGCCGTGCTCCACCGCCGAATGGCAGGAACTCGTACGGCGCAAAGGATCGCTCAAGGAAGCGCTCCGGGCGAAACCGGTCGGGATCGGGAAACACGGTCGGGTCGAAATGGGCTGCCGCGATCGCCGGCATCACGGCGGCACCTGCTGGAACGGGGTATCCGGCGAGCGTCATCGGTTGTCGCGGCGTGCGCGCAACGTCGGCCACCACCGGATGGCGCCGGAGTGTCTCCTGGCATACTGCATCGAGCAGCGGCAGGCGCGCGATGATCTCCGGTGCTGCTTCGTCGCCGAGCTCAGCGCACACACGAGCGCACAACGCCGGGTCGCGCGCGAGTTCGTACAGCGCCCACGACAATGCCAGCGCCGTCGTCTCATGCCCGGCGATCAGCAGCGTCACCAGCTGATCACGGACCTCGTCGTCCGGCATCGCCACGCCATCGTCGTCGGTGGCGGCGAGCAGCAATCGCAGAATGTCGTCGCCATCGTCGCCATGGGTGCGGCGTGCGGTGATTTCGGCAGCGATCATGGCATCGAGCTGCGCCAACAGGCGCCGGAAGCGCGCCCACGGGCCAATGCCGCCGAACTCGCGTTGCAGCGCGGGAAAGAACAGCATGGCGGGATGCACCGCGTCCATGGTTGCGGCGATTGCTCGGCTCCAGTCATTCCGACGTGTGGCGTCGCGGATACCAAAGACCGTCTCGATGATCACCGTCAACGAGATCCGTTGCATCGCCGGCAGCAGCCGGAAGCTCTGCTGCCGCGGCCAACCGGCGACCTCGCGTCGTGCTGCCGCCATCATCGCTGCGCCATAGGTGCGCATGCGTGCGCCGTGGAACGATGGCATCAGCAGCTTGCGCTGGCGCCGGTGACGCGACCCGCTGGTGAGCAAGACCGAGGCCGGTCCGACGAACGGTGCCAGCGCATCGGCACCCCATGTGTCAAAGCTCGCCGGATCGGCGGCGAAGATCTCGCGAATGAGCTCGGCACGGCCGGTGATCACCAGCCGGCCGTTGAACGAACCGAGCGTGAATGGATCGCCCCAACGCCGGCGCGCGTCGGCGTAGAAGGCAATCGGATCGCGCAAGTAGCGCATGGTGTGCGGTAATGCCAGCCACGGGCCGGGCAGCACCGGCGCGTTCCTCATTGCATGACTCCTCTGGCTACCCGCAGCATCTCGCGCGTGGTCCGTGCCGGGCGCGACGCATCGTCAATCGCTCAGCAGGTTGCCGAGCAGGCCAGAGCCACCCCCGCGGCCGCCACCAGCGCCCGGCAGATAGTTGGCGACCGCCTGGGCCAGGTTCATCGTCGGCATCGTCTGCAGCCAGATGCGCCCCGGGCCGCGCAGGGTCGTCAGGAACAGGCCCTCGCCGCCGAGCAGGATGTTCTTGAACCCCTTCATCATTTCGATGTCGAGATTGACCGTCGGCTCATACATGCCGACATGACCGGTATCGACCTTCATCGTCTCGCCCGGCGCCAGCGTGTATTCGACGATCTCGCCGTCCAGCGCGACGAACGCTACCCCCGGGCCGGTGAGCTTCTGCATGATGAACCCCTCACCGCCGAAGAAGCCGGCGCCGAGCTTCTTGCGGAAGTGAATGTCCATCGTGATGGTCTTCTCGGCACACAGAAACGCCTGCTTCTGCACGATCATCGTCTGGCCTTCGGCCAGCGGCACCGGCACGATCTTGCCGGGGAAGTCGGAGGCGAAGGCGACCAGCCCCTTGCCACCTTGGCTGGTGAACTCGTTGAGGAACAGCGACTCGCCGGTGACGACGCGCTTCAGGATGCCACCCATGCCACCGCCTCGGGTGTTGGTCTGCATCACGATGTTGCCGTTCATCCACGACATCCCGCCACCCTCGGAGAAGACCGTCTCGCCCGGATCGAGCTCGAGGATGACTGCCTGCATCGTCGTGCCGATGATCTGGTACTCCATGCCGGTAGTGGTGCCCCGCCCACGCACGGCCACGGTGGGATCCGGCAGGTCGAGGCGATCATTCGTGTTGCTCACGGCATACTCCTTCTCTGCGATCCGCATTCGTCCACGGGGTGTGTATGGCTGCGCGCCGATGCTGGTGCCTGCACACAAGCCACTCCACCAAGACAGACGCAGCAGCACCGTGTGAAGGTTGCACTCAACTCGGTTTGTTGAGCGTCGACAGGAAATCGGTGTTGGTGCGCGTCTTCGCCATACGCGTCAGCACCAGCTCGGTTCCCTCGTTGTCGCCCAGCATGCTCACCATGCGGCGCAGCGTCCAGATCTGCCGCAGCGCTTCGGGCGTCAGCAGCAGCTCCTCGCGGCGTGTGCCGCTGCGCGTGATATCGATCGCCGGGAAGATGCGCTTCTCCGACAATTTGCGGTCGAGATGCAGCTCCATGTTGCCGGTGCCCTTGAACTCCTCATAGATCACATCATCCATACGGCTGCCAGTGTCAACCAGACAGGTGGCGATGATGGTGAGTGAGCCGCCATTCTCGATGTTGCGCGCCGCACCAAAGAAGCGTTTGGGCGGGTAGAGAGCTACCGGATCGATGCCACCCGAGAGCGTCCGCCCGCTCGGCGGCATATCCAGGTTATACGCCCGCGCCAGACGCGTGATCGAGTCC
>CAIQIY010000690.1 GCA_903871975.1 uncultured Chloroflexota bacterium
CGCGAAGCGCAGGTCGTAGCCCTGATCGCGGACATAGGCACACAGGAAGTTGATCGCCTCGCGAAAGCGCTTGATCGCCTCGGCCGGGTCTTTGGTGGCATCGCTCTCGCTGCCCTCGCGCCCGCCCCAGAACACATACGTCGTCGCGCCACACTCGACGCCGAGATCGATGGCCTGCATCGTCTTCTGGAGCGCATACGCCCGCACCTGCGGATCATTCGCGGTGAATGCCCCGTCCTTGAACGCCGGATCACTGAACAGATTGGTCGTCGCCATCGGCACCACCAGGCCAGTGGCGGCGAGTGCTGCCTTGAACTCGCGCACGATGCGATCGCGTTCAGCCGGCGACGCATCGATCGGCACCAGGTCGTTATCGTGGAAGTTGACACCCCACGCGCCGACATCGGCGAGCAGATGGACCGCCGCAACCGGCGACAACGGCGCGCGCACCGGTTCGCCGAACGGATCACGCCCGACGTTGCCGACCGTCCACAAGCCAAACGTGAAGCGATGCTCGGCGCGTGGCACATAGGCATCAGCCATGGTCGTCCCCTTTCGTGGATGGCGCTACGGCAGCATGCCGCGCTGCGACCATCCGCCGTCGATCATCAAGGTGTGGCCATTGATCATCGCCGCCTGGGGCGTACACAGAAACGCCACGGCATCGGCGACGTCCTGTGGCGTACCGACGCGCCCGGTCGGCACGAGTGCGTCCCACGCAGCCTGGTAATCGGGCTGGCCGGCGAGGTTGCGCTCGTTGAGCGTGGCACCGATGCCGAGCGCATTGACCGTGATGCCATGCGGCCCGAGTTCGCCGCCGAGCGTGGCTGCCAGGTGGCGCAGTGCGGCCTTGGTGACACCGTAGGCAGCCAGGCCAGGGCAAGCCACCACGCCGGTGACCGACGACGAGAAGATGATGCGGCCGCCCTGGCCCTGGGCGATCATCGCCCGTGCAGCAGCCTGCGCGGCAAAGAATGCGCCCTTCAGATTCAGATCGGCCACCAGATCCCAGTGCGCCTCGGTGGTCTCGAGGAATGGCGCGGCCACCGTCACGCCGGCATTGGCCACGAGCAGATCGAGCCGGCCGAACTGGCCAAGGGCCAGCTCGACCAGCTGCTGATGCGCGGCGACCTGGCGCAGGTCGGCCTCGTGCACGACCACGCGCCCGCCGGCGGTGCGAATGCGCTCGGCGACGGCGGCAGCACGCTCGGCCTCGCCGTAGTGGGTCGCCACGATGGCACACCCGCCAACCGCCAGCGTCGTGGCGATCGCCGCACCGATCTCGCGGCTGGCAGCACTGACGATGGCGACCCGCCCGGCGAACCTCACGGCGCGATCACTTCTGGAATGCGGCGTCGAACGCCACCGCGCTCGGCGGGAAGTCGTTGCGTTTGACCAGCGCACACGCCTCGGCGGCGCCGAACTCGCGATCCATGCCGCTGTCCTCCCATTCGACCGACAGCGGGCCCTGGTAGCCGATGCGCGTCAGGGCGCGGAAGATCGGGCCCCACTTCGCATCACCATGGCCAGGCGACACGAAGTCCCAGCCGCGGCGCGCATCGCCGAAGTTCAGGTGCGAGCCGAGGATGCTGGTGCGGCCATCGAGCGTGACGCGGCTGTCCTTCACGTGCACGTGGTAGATGCGGTCGGCGAATGTCTGGATGAACGCGACCGGGTCCACGAACTGGTGAATCAGGTGGCTCGGATCGAAGTTGATGCCGAAGGCGGGCCGCCGGCCGATCGCCGCCAGCGCCTTCTCGGTCGTCACGATGTCGTAGGCGATCTCGGTCGGATGCACTTCGAGCGCGAACCGCACGCCCACCTCGTCAAAGACGTCGAGGATCGCGTTCCAGCGCGCAGCAAAGTCGGCATAGCCGGCCTCGATGGTCGCCGGATCATTGGGCGGGAACGAGTAGATCAGCGGCCAGATGGCCGAACCGGTGAACCCATTGACCACCGAGACGCCGAACGCGGCGGCGGCGCGGGCGGTATGCTGCATCTCGGTCGCGGCGCGTTGGCGCACGCCCTCGGGATC
>CAIQIY010000691.1 GCA_903871975.1 uncultured Chloroflexota bacterium
CACCTTCGGCGGCGACGCAGCGCGCAGCAGTGCCGCCTGGATCGCCTGGGCCGCCGTCTGGCACACACGTTCGGGCGTGCGGAACTTCACCTCGATCTTGGCGGGGTGCACATTCACATCGACCATCGAAGGATGGACGCGCAGTGCCAGCACCGCCAGCGGGAAGCGCCCCTTGAGCAGCAGGCCGTGGTACGCCTCCTCGAAGATCGCCGCGATCACCCCACGCGGTGCCACCATGCGGCCATTCACGCTCACATGCAGCGCCTCGCGCGAGGCGCGCGACAGCTCGGCCGGCGCCACCAGGCCATCGAGCGCGATGCGGCTGATGTCGCCCCCGGTATCGTGCGTCACCGGGATCAGCTTCTGCGCAACCTCGAGGCCATACACCGCCAGCATCACGCCGGGCAAGTGGCCGGCACCGGTCGTCTCGAAGCGCACGCGTTCGTCGATGATCAGGCTGAAGCGCACCGCCGGATACGCCAGCGCATACTGTGTCACCACCGCCGCGATCGCCGCATGTTCTGCCGCCGTCGAGCGCAAAAACTCGCGGCGCACCGGCAGGTTGTAGAACAGGTTGCGCACCACCATCGTCGTGCCGACCGGCGCCCCGACATCCTGGCGCGACTGCACCTCGCCGCCGGCGACGCGCAACTCGACGCCCAGCGGCTCGGTGGCGCAGCGTGTGGTACAGATCACCTGGGCCACTGCCGCGATCGAGGGCAGCGCCTCGCCACGAAACCCCAGCGTCGCGATCGCCCACAAGTCCGCGGCATCGGACAGCTTGCTGGTCGCATGGCGCATGAAGGCTGTCTCGACCTCGGCCGCCGGAATGCCGGCACCGTCGTCCTGGATGCTGATCTCGCCGATGCCACCACCGCGCACCGCCAGCCTGATCCGGCGCGCCCCCGCGTCGAGCGCGTTCTCGAGCAGCTCCTTGACCACCGACGCCGGGCGTTCGACCACCTCGCCGGCAGCGATCTGTGCTGCGACCAGCGGATCCAGCACGCGGATCATGGTGCACGCTCGCGCAGCCGCTGGTACAACGCTACGAAGCTGCGCCCGAGCGGTGCGTAGCCGAACGTCGCGACGACCTTCTCGCGGCCGAATGCACCGAAGCGTCGGCGCAGCGCGGCATCCTCGCCGAGTTCACGCACCCGCGCCGCATACGCTGCGATCTCGTCGCGCGGGCACAGGAAGCCGCTCGCGCCGTCGTCGACCACCTCGGGCAGCGCACCGGCGTGCGTGGTGACGACCGGCAGGCCGCACGCCAGCGCCTCGGCGGGCGCGATGCCGAATCCTTCGAGCCGCGAGGGAAACAGCAGGATGTCGCACGATTGGTATGCTGCCACCAGCCCGGCACGATCCGGTGCGCCGAGCGGAATCATGCGTGGATGCGGCGGCTGCGCGGGGCTGCGCCCCTGGAAGCCGCTGGTGTAGTACAGCACATACTCTGCGGGCAATGCGTCCATGATGGCCGGCAACAGATCAAACCCCTTGCGCCGCGTGCGATTGCCGACGAACAACAGGCGCACCCGGCCGCGCACCTCGGGCAGCGCGTCGAGCCGACGGCCATCCGGTGGCGGCACGAACACGTCGGTGTCGATGCCATCATGGATCAGCTCGGTATCGCGCCGGCCATACGCCTCGGCCACCTGGCGTTGCGTATAGCGCGAGACACACACCACGGCATCGGCGTCGCGAATCGACCAGCCATCGTACCGGTGCTCGACCAGGCGGTAGAACAGCCGCTGTGCCGGCGTACTGTACGGCTGCAACGCCGGGTCTGTCGTCAGATGGTGGACGGTGGTTACCAGCGGTCGGCCTGGCGCGCGCAGCGCAAACGCCACGCGCGAACGCCCCTGGATGATATCGAACGGCCGCCACCAGCCAGCCGGCAATGCGCCCGGGATCAGGAACGGTGCGAAGTTGAAGCGCTCCGCCAGCGGGCGCAGCTCGGCATTCGGCGCACCATGCTGGCGCACGGCCCGCACGATGTTCTGGATGCCGAAATCGACTCCACCACGGCCAGTCGGCGAGAGATAGAGCGGTCGGATCGGTGTCGTGTCCTGCATCGCCGGCTATCGCTCCACCACGATGAAGTAGCTGCCGGAGCGCAGCCGGCCGAACAGCCACAAGTCGAGCTCCATCACGCGAGTGACCAGCTCGAGCGCCAGCCGCAGGCCGCCACGGCGCTGCAACTGACCACGGACCGCCTGCCGCGCCCGCAACTCTCGCCCAGTGCCGGCACCGACCGTTCCCGCCGCGCCGGACGGGCGGCGCCGTGCCAGCCACGCCTCGCCCAGCTTCATCAGCACGTGCTCGACGAAGCTGGTGAAGACGCTGTTCCAGAACACGATCCGTACTGGGCGCAGGCCTGCCTGTTGCATCGCCGCCAGCACGTCGTCGAACGTGCGCAGCGCCTTGATGTGATCGGATTTGCGGCGCGCCTCGCGCTCGAAGTCGTAGATGCCGGCGCGCACGAACAGCCGACCGATGCGGCGGCTCAGGTTGGTCAGTGGCTGCAGCGACGATGGCTCGCTGGTGTTGGAGAACGCCAGGAAGCGCCCGCCCGGACGCAGCACGCGCGCCGTCTCGGCCAGGTACGCGTCGATCACCTCGCGTGGGAAGTGTTCGAGCACATCGATCGAGAATGACTTGTCGAACGCGCCGTCGGCGAATGGCAATCGCCGCGAATCGGCCTGGGTCAGCGCGATCTCCGCCAGCGCCTCGTCGGCAAACATCGTGGCTGGGTCGTTCCCGACCATCAGCGCGACGCGTGTGCGGTTCCAGACGGCGAATCGGCCATTGCCGCATCCGTTGTCGAGCACCACATCGCCGCCATCGAGTGCCAACAAGCGCACCAATGCCCGGTTGCGCACGCCGGCCGCCAGCAACGGTGGCGCGATCTCGCGGTAATCGAGCTCTTCGGCGAGTTGCGCTTCCTCGGCGACATACTTCGAGGTGTAATCGTATGCGACGCCACGCGGCATCAAATCCAGATACCCCGCATGCCGCGGATAGTCGACGCCGCAACTCGTGCAGGACACCGCCGCCTCGTTGACTACCAGCTCCCGGCTGAAACACGAGGGGCAGCGCAACAGACGGTACAGTTCGGTGGGAACCATGATCCTCTCGCTCTGCCGCGCGCCATGAGTGCCGCGCAGCGGCATTGTACCACCACCGGCCGGCGCGCCCGCACGGCCTGCTGTGGCGCCAGCGCGCGCTGCCCCCGGGCCCGCTCTCGCAGCGCGCGCCAGCCATCGCGTGCTATACTTGGCGCAGCGTCCGACATGCCGGCGAGGAGGCCCGATGTCGCACTGGACATTCCTGACCAACCATGCCCAGGTGCTGCTGTGTCTCGTCCACAACACCCATTGCACCGCACGCGAGGTGGCGACCCTGGTCGGCATCACCGAGCGCGCCGTACAGCGCATCCTGGCTGATCTCGAGGCCGATGGCTACATCACGCGGCAACGTGATGGCCGGCGCAACGTGTATGCCGTCCACGCCGAGCGGCCGATGCGCCATCCGGCGCAGCGTGGCCGCGCCGTGCGCGATTTGCTGCTGATCCTGGGGGAGTGACGTGCGCCGACGTGCTGCCATCCTGGCCCCGGTCGTCCGGCTGCTCCACGCCGTCGAACAGCGCATCGACGCCTGGCGGCGGCGGCGCATCAGCCGCGGCGAGCTCGATCTGGTGGTCTATGCGGGGTACGGTACCGCGACGATGTCGCTGGTGCGGGGCCGCGTGCTGCGCCATCGCCCGGTGCTGCCGATGCGGCGCACCGACAGCTGGCTGCGTCGCGGGCTGGCGACGTGGCGGCGCTTCACCACCGACGAGGTGCCCGGCATCGACGTGACGATCCACGATGGTGCGGCACAGGTGACTGTGACCACCGACGAGGAAGGCTATTTCGTCGCGCGCCTCGCGGGTGCAGTGGGGCAGCCGTGTGCCGGATGGCGCGAGGCGACCTGCTCGCTGCTCGCACCCGGCCCCGGCGCGCTGGTGACGTCGTTCGCGGCAGTGCGCGTGCCGGCACCATCGGGTGTGGCGATCATCAGCGACATCGACGATACGGTGTTGCGGACGGGCACGCTGCATCCGCTGCAGTTGGCATATACCTGGCTGCTGACCAATGCGTTCGGCCGTGGTGCGATGCCGGGTGTGCCGGCGTTGTATGCCGCACTGCGGCGCGGTGCGGCCGGCATCGACGATCGCGCGTTCTTCTACGTCTCGAGCAGCCCGTGGAACATGGTCGATGTGCTCACCCAGGCGTTCGCGCTGCTGGGTATCCCGCGCGGGCCGCTGGTGCTGCGCGATTGGGGGCTCTCGGCCGACGCGTTGCTGCCTACCGACCATCACGAACATAAACACACGGCGATCGCCGGGATCATGGAGTGCTATCCGCAACATGCCATCGTGTTGCTCGGCGATGATGCCCAGCATGATCCGGAGATCTATGCCGGGATCGTCGCTGCGTATCCGCAGCGCGTGGCCTTCGTCGGCATCCGCCAGGTGTCGCGTCGGGCTGCACGCGCGGCGAGCGTCGCAGCGGTGCTCGCACAGATCCGTGCCACGGGCACGGCGGTGGCCTACGGCGGCGCCGACGCACTGACGCACGGATTGCGCACCGCCGGCCTGATCGCCGCGTCACCACCGCCCGCCGCGTGACACCCCTCAGTGCGCCGCCACGTCTGCCAGTTGCCCTGCAGCATCGAAGGCGAGCGGCGCCGCCGCACCACACAGCGCGACGCCCGGCTGCGCACACACCTCGGCGAGCAGCGCGTCGCTCAGCCACAGCTGCTCAAGCGACAACGTATCGCTGATGCGTGCCAGCCGCACGGCCGACGGTGCGACCGCCGCGCGGCGCAGCGCCGCCTCGATCGCGCCACGATCGTCGTCGGCCACCAGCGGCACCACCCCGCGGCGTGGAAAGCCGCTCGTCGCGACGTTCACCTCGGTGGCCACGACATCCATCGCGGCCACGAGCGCACGGCTGACCACGTCGGCCAGGCCGATGCCGGTGGCATTGCCATGGCTCGCCGGCGTCAACCGCAGCGCCGCGATCGCGCCGATCCGCGGTGTCGCCGGTTCGGGTTCGCCATCGATCGCACGGCGACCGATGACGGTCGTATCCATGCCGGTGCCGCTGATATCCTTGCCGATCCAGTCGACGAGCAGCACGTCGGCGTGGGTGAACGGCAGCGACGGCGCCATCGCGCGGGCACGCTGCAGCAGCTGCGGCTCGTCGACCGCGATGGCGGTCGCCGGCAGCGCGACGACCTCGCTCACGGCGTGCGCGCCATCCTCGATGATGGCGACGCCGCCGAGGATCGGGGCGCGGCGCACCAGTGCCGCCGCGACCTGGGGCACATCCTCGCGCAGGCCGGCAGCACCGCGCCGATGAATGGCTTCGGCGCCGTCGCGCTTGCCCAGGCCGATCGCCAGCATCTTCGTCAGGCCGCTCTCGGTCGCGCCGTGAAAGTCGGTGTGCGGTTTGACGCGGTTCACCACGATGATGCCGTCGCTGGCGAACGCTGCCGCATCGCAGAAGACCGGAACCCCGGCAGCTGTGACGCCGAGCGCCACCGTGTGCATCGCACTGATCAGCGGGCAGCCCATCGCCGCCTCGTCGATGCCCCAGTCGCGCAGCACCGCCAGCTGCCCGGCGGCCGTGGCACCACCGTGGCTGCCCATCGCCGGCACGATGAACGGCTTGGCGCCGGCGGCCCGCACGGCCGCCACGACCGCCGCGACGACCTCGGCGTAGCGACTGATGCCGCGGCTGCCGGCGCCGATGGCGATCCGCGCACCAGGTGCGATGTGGGCGAGCATGCCGCTCTGGTGGAGTGTTGCGTGCACTGCGGCAGCGGGATCGGCGAGCGGGCGGCGAACGAGCGTCTGGCGCACCGGCGTCAGCCGGATCTGGTCGAGCAACATGGCATCCTCGCGGTCGTGTGACTCCCGCGGCGTATTATATAATGATGCCGGAGATGCGCCGCGAACAGGAGGAAAACCGATGCCTGCGATGATCGTCGCCGCCGAGCCGGTCGCCGTCGAGGCGGGTGCCCGCGCGTTGCAGCAGGGTGGCAATGCCGTCGATGCTGCGGTCGTCTGCGCGTTCGCCCAGATGATCGTCAATCCGCAGATGTGCGGCATCGGCGGGTATGCCCTGGCCACCATCCATCAGCCGGGTGCGGCAGCGGCGCAGACGCTGCTGCTCGATGCGCCGGCGCTGGCCGGCAGCCGCGTGACGCCCGCGATGTGGGCCGATGCCGTGATCCGCGCCAATCCCGACGGCTGGGGCTACTTTCTGCGCGGCAAGGTGAACGACCGCGGCTATCAGGCGATCTGTACGCCGGGCACGGTGCGTGGCATGGCGACCCTGCTGCAGCGCTGGGGCAGCTTCGGCTGGGCCCAGGCGCTGGCGCCGGCGATCGCCATCGCCGAGCATGGCTTCGTGGTCGATGCGCACCTTGCGGCCCGCTGGAAGACCCGCGCGGCATACCCCGAGGCGTGTTCGCTGCTCGAGTACATCGAGACGAACCCCGAGGCGCGCCGGATCTACCTGGACGCCGACGGTCAGCCGTACGACGAGGGCATGCAGCTCCGCAACCCCGA
>CAIQIY010000692.1 GCA_903871975.1 uncultured Chloroflexota bacterium
CTCGCCGACGCGCTCGACGAAGTGCAACGTGATGTCCGCGATGCGTGCTGCCAGCTTCTGGGCGTCTGTGCGCTCGACACTGCGTCGCCGCTCGATGGCCGCCGCGCGCTGTTCGGCTTCTTTCACCTGACCACGCGTCGCCAGCACTGCGTACCCCTGCGGAATGAGATAATTACGCCCGAACCCGCCGGAGACCTCGCGGATATCTCCAGCAGCACCGACCTGAGTCACGTCTTGTGTCAGCAATACCTTTATCTTCGTCCCCACGTACGGGCTCCTTGGCTATGTCCGATCACTGTTCCACTGGGTTGCCATCATACCACGGAGCTTCGTTCGCCGTCAATCGGCGGCGACGCGGAAGCAGTGGTGTGAGACGTCTGGCGCATCGCGTGACACACCGCCATCGCTCCCCGCAGCACGTGTCCGGATGCGCGGTGCCGGCTGACGATCTGCCCTGCGCCGTCCGTGCGCCGGGCGAGCTCGATGGATCGTCATCGTAGCGGCAATGACCATCACGACCGGCTGGAGGCGAGTGCATCGCAACGCGAGGCTGCCCAGATCGTTGTCGATGCGCCCGGACGCACTCGCGGCTTCGGGGGCTTGCTGCGTGCGAGGTTGGCCCGCAAGCCACCGCATCAGCGGAGCGCATCGGGGCGCTCGTCCCGGCTGTCGTCACGCCAGCGTTGGATGAGCAGCCGCCCACTGGCGAGCACTGCCGCGGCTGCCAGGCGTACGCGCCGCCACAACCGGGCGGCCATGCCCTGCCGCGGGGCAGGATCGGGCGCGGCTGCCTGATCGGCGGCGATGCGCGCCATCAGCCGGCGCTTGACCTCGGGGCGCGGCAGGGCCGACACATGCCCCGCACGTGGTGTCAGTGCGATGCTCTGCACGAAGGCACCAACATCGGCGCGGCAGCGTGTACACGCGACAACATGCTGGCCCACCGCTACGGCATCGTCGACATCGAGTGCGCCGAGGACGAATGCCGGTAGTGCCGTGGTGGGGTGCCGCTCGCTCGACAGGGTGCTCACGGACGGTCCAGCTCCATCATCGGCTCCGGTCACGATCACCCGGCATGTGTACCGCTCGGCGCCATGGTGTGGCGGGTAGCAGTGGCGGCCATTCGCTCCCGGGCTACATGGTACTACGATGCGGTTGGCTGGCTGGATGCCCTGACCAGGCCCAATACGACACTGACGCATGTCTCCGGGCCGACGATCATCACGCCGGCACGCCAGGCCCCTCGTGATGGATGCAGCTCAGGGCAGCGCCCCGCCGAGGAACCGTGCCAGCGGTGCACATTGTGCTGCAACATCGACCAGGAATGCGTCATGACCGGCGCACGAATCAAGTTCGAGCGATGCGACTGGTCGTCGCAGCCGTGTCAGGCCATCGGCGATGATGCGTGACTCGGCTGGTGGGTACAGCCAGTCGCTGCTGAACGAGAGTAACAGGAAGCGTGCGCTGGTACGGCGCAGCGCTGCATCGAGGCTGCCATAGCGCTGTGGCACGTCCCAGTAATCCATCGCCTTGGTGATGTACAGATACGAGTTGGCATCAAACCGTTCGTTGAACACTCGCCCTTGATGTTCGAGGTAGCTCTCGATCGCAAACTCCTGCGCCAGCGTGAAGGCAGGCGTGGCATGCTGCATCGTCCGACCGAACTTCTGCTCGAGTGCAGGTTCACTCAGATAGGTGACGTGACCAATCATGCGGGCAACTGCCAAGCCATCGACTGGCGGCTCGCCACCATAATATGCGCCGCCGCGCCACCGTGGATCCGCGATGATCGCCCGTCGGCCGATCGCATTCCACGCGACAGTCTGTGCCGACGATCGTGCACTGCTCGCGATCATCACGACGTTGGCCACCCGCTCAGGAGCCGCGATGGCCCATTGTAGTGCCTGGAACCCCCCCATCGATCCGCCGGCAACCGCATGCAGCCGCGCGATGCCGAGTCGGTCGATCAGGCGGATCTGCGCTGCGACCATGTCGGCGATGGTGATCACCGGAAACCCCGCACCGTATGGTTGTCCGCTCGCCGGATCGATGCTCGCCGGCCCGGTGCTGCCGCGACAGCCGCCGATCACGTTCGAACAGATCACGAAGTAGTGATCGGTATCGAAGGGCTTGCCTGGCCCCACCATCGCATCCCACCAGCCCGACTTGCGGTCGTCGGGTGTGTGGCGGCCGGCAGCGTGCGCATCGCCCGACAGCGCGTGCAACAACAGGATCGCATTGCTGCGTGTCGCATCGAGCGTGCCATACGTCTCGTAGGCCAGTGTCACCGGCCCGAGCACCGCGCCGCTCTCCAGCACCAGTGGTTCGTGCCACGATGCATGGTGTGTCGTGACCACACCCACATCGCCGACGCACGGGTCGACACCGCGTGCGAGTGGTGGTGGCAGCAGCGTCGGCATTGGCCGGCGCCCACGCGCCTCATCACCCGGCCCACCGGAAGCGAGATCATGCGAGATCGGGCTCTGTCGCTGCATACGATCGCTCCTGTGCTCCGGGCGTGGTGTCATCACAACACCCGGAGCATGCCATCTTCCGGTCACACGTGGGACAATGCCTGCTCCAGATCTGCCACGATGTCGTCGAGCGTCTCGATGCCAATCGAGAGACGCACGAAGTCGTCGGTGACGCCGGTGAGTACCTGCTCGTCGGCAGTGAGCTGGCTGTGGGTGGTCGTCGCCGGATGGATCGCCAGACTCTTGGCATCGCCGATGTTGGCGAGATGGGAGAACAGCTTCAGATGGTCGATGAACGTTGCGCCGGCGGCACGCCCACCGATGATGCCGAAGCCGAGGATGCCGCTCTGGCCGCGCGGCATGTAGCGTTGCGCCAGGGCATGGCTCGGGTGGCTGGGCAGACCAGGGTAGTTGACCCACGCGACCTTGGGATGGCGCTCGAGATACTGCGCCACCGCGAGGGCATTGCTGCTGTGGCGCTCCATGCGCAGGCCGAGTGTCTCGATGCCCTGCAACAGCAGAAACGAGTTGAATGGGCTGATCGCCGCACCAAGATCGCGCAGCCCCTGAACGCGAGCTTTGATGATGTAGGCCAGTGGACCGAGTGCCGAGGCAAATGCCAGCCCATGATACGACGGGTCAGGCTCGGTGAATGCTGGATAGCGCCCGTTGGCCCAATCGAAACCGCCGCGATCGACCAGCAAGCCACCGATGCTCGTGCCATGCCCGCCGAGGAACTTGGTGGCCGAGTGCACGATGATGTCGGCGCCGTGATCGAACGGCCGGCAGAGATACGGCGTCGCCGTCGTCGCATCGACGATGACGGCGACGCCATGGGCGTGCGCGATCGCGGCGATGCGCTCGAGATCGATGATATCGAGGCGTGGATTGCCGACCAGTTCGAGATAGATCGCCCGGGTGCGGTCGTTGATCGCGCTGGCAAAGCCATCGTAATCGCGTCCGTCGACGAATGTTGTGGTGATGCCCAGTTTGGGTAGGGTGTGTCGGAACAGATTGTACGTTCCACCGTACAGGTCGGTCGACGAGATGATGTTGTCGCCAACGCTCGCCAGGTTCAGAATGCTGAGTGTTTCGGCGGCTTGCCCCGAGGCCAGTGCCAGTGCGCCGACCCCGCCTTCGAGCGCCGCGATGCGCTGCTCGAGGACGTCGGTCGTCGGATTCATGATCCGCGTGTAGATGTTGCCAGCCTCGCGCAGACCGAACAAATTGGCGGCATGTTCGGTGTCACGGAACTGGTACGAGGTGGTCTGGTAAATCGGCACTGCCCGCGATCCGGTCGCCGGATCGGGCCGCTGTCCGGCATGCAGTGCGAGCGTTTCGAAGCCGTTGAATGCTGGTCCATCACTCATGTTCATCGCTCCCCGTCATCGATGGGCCAATGGGGGGCGATAAACAACCGCCCCCATCGCGGTCGATGGAGGCGGTTCGCTGCTGTGTTGCCGGCGCCTGAACGATGTCAGGCACACAGCGCGTCTGCCTCTCATCTTCCAGAATGCTCTGCCGGAATTGGCACCTTCACCGGCAGCGCAACATGACCTTCGCGATCGTGCTGCGCGCTGTAAGGTTGCCGAGGCTTCGTCGGGCCGGTCCCTCCACCTCTCTGGATAAGAGCGCGCTCTTCAGTTGTGCGCGCAGTATAGCGTGCACCTGCGATGCTGTCAAGTGGGGCTGCACACGTGCCAAGGGCTGATGCAGCGGTACTATGTGGCCTCACTGCGCGTGCAGGGGCAACAAACCTGGCAGCACTGCAACGCTCGCTTGCCGCCGCTGTCGACCGCTGGCTCTTCCGGCTTTGGCGTTGCATCAGCCCTGGCGTGCCGGCGATGCCACTTGACGTTTTGCGGTGTGCAGCGTATACTGCCGGCGTTCGGACACCCGTTTGCGGGTGCCCCCGGCGCAGTGCGTGTGTGTCATTCGTGGCACGGACATTGCAGCTGGCGAGTGCGACGGTGCAATCTCGTCGGATGTCGGGGGAAGAGGTACGAAGGAATATGGACGCGATCCCTGGTCATTCACGTACGCGCCCTGTCGGGCCGATGGCAGATTGCCCGGCGTCGGCGTGCGCAGCCACCGGATCAACGGGGGTCGCCCTGAACTGAGCGACGTCCTCCGTCGCTCCTGTGCCCGCCGCCAGCCACGCGGGTCCTTGACCCGAAGCAATCCTCATCGCCGACAGTGCGCGCCATGCACACAGTCGGAGGACTGGCATGAGCGTTCTTTCGTTGCGTTTGCCCGCGACTGCGCGGCGCGCTTCGGCGGTCTACTGCGCCGTCTACGGGAGCGGTGCACCGCTGGTGATGATACACGGCATTGGTGGCAGCGGAACCATCTTCCAGCCACTCGTCGACGAATTCAGTGGCAATCACCAAGTCATCGTCCCGGATCTGCGGGGCCACGGCAATAGCCGAAGGCTGCCGGCTGCCGACAGCATCGAGCGGCTGGCCGACGATGTCGGCGATGTGCTGGCGTTGCTGCGCTGCGGGCCGTGCACGGTGGTGGGCCACGCCGAAGGGGCAGCAGTCGCGCTGCAGCTCGCGCAGCAGCAGCCGGAAGCTGTGGATGCACTGATTCTGCTTGAGCCGCGGCTGACGGCCGAGCGCGAGCGCGCCAGCGGTGTCAGCAACATGGTGCGGGCATTTGTCGGTCGCCAGGCGATTGGCGCTCCGTTGGCAGCATCGGCGACGGCGCTGCTCGAGCGATTTGATTGTCGCCAGTGGATCGGCGCCATTCAGCAGCCGGTGCTCTGCGCCATGCGTGCCGACGCTGGCGACACCGGGCGCGCGCTCGTCAGGCGATTGCGCTCACACGACCAGCACGTCATCGGCGCAGGTGAGGCCGCGCTGACCCCGCCAGCGCGGCGGCTGGTCGTCGCGATGCGTGCCTGGCTCGGCCGACGGACGGCCACCATGCTGGCGGAGAGCAGTGAGGCGCGCTGATGACCAGCCCGACGGTCGATCTCGAAGCGCTTGAGGTACAGGTTCGCGCTGCACTCGAACGCGGCGAGCCGGCAGCCTTGAAGTTGCTGCTGCGGCAATACCATCCGGCCGACATCGCCGACATCATC
>CAIQIY010000693.1 GCA_903871975.1 uncultured Chloroflexota bacterium
AGCGTGATCGGCAGCGCCGCCGGCCCAATGTTGCCGAGCGTACGAAAGTTGAGGAACATCTTGTCGATCGTGACCCCCATCTCGTCGGCGACGGCAGCCGTGTGCCGCGCGCTCACCTGATGCGGTGCGTAGAGCGCGATCTGGTCATCGCGCCAGTCGGGCAATGAGCTGCTGGCGAGCTGCCAGGTGCGGCCCGCCAGCCTGACGCCATGCAGCAACAGCGCTGGCCCATCGGTGCGCATCCAGTCGACCTGGCCGTAGCACAGGCGATTGTGCGCGGTATCGGCCAGCGTCACTGCGCCGAGCATACGATGCCCGGAGCGGCTCAGTCGCTCGTGACTCAGCACCATCGCCACCGCGCCCGAACCCAGCGTCAGTGTGGCAAAGTTGTCGCGGAACTCCTGGCTGGTGATGGCCGGCGCCTGCAGCCGCCGAATCGTGGCCATCACCGCCTCCTGCGAGCCCTCGCCATCGACGATCAGGGCGTAGTCGATCAGCCCGGCGTCGATCAGCTGCGCGGCACTGGTCATGCCATTGAGAAACCCGAGGCACGCGTTGCTGATGTCGAAGTTCATGCAGTGCGATGCGAGCCCGAGGTTGCCGTGCACCAGGCATGCGACCGACGGCTCGATGTAGTCGCGGCAGACCGATGTACTGATGATGCAGCCGATGCGCGCGCGGTCGATGCCGGCCAGCTCGATGGCGCGCTCGGCGGCGCGCGTGGCGATATCGCTCGGCATCGTGCCGTGATCCCAGAACCGACGCTCGTGGATGCCGGTCAGGTCCTCGAGACGGCCGCGCGGAATGTGCAGCCGCTGCATCGTGCCGGCGATCTGCTCTTCGATCCACGACGACGCCACACGGTGCGGGGCAAG
The DNA here is from genome assembly GCA_903871975.1 of uncultured Chloroflexota bacterium. Lineage (GTDB taxonomy): Bacteria > Chloroflexota > Chloroflexia > Chloroflexales > Roseiflexaceae > CAIQIY01. The sequence continues at coordinate 876 of CAIQIY010000693.1, forward strand.
CTCGTACCCAATCGATTCGATCGTGACATGCTGAAACTGTATCACTGCGAACTCCCTCCGACGTTGGAGGAATCATACCATAGCTGCGTCGGGAAAGGTACGTGCGAGCCCGGCGTCGAGCGAGATCGCCGGCCCGTAGCCCAGCTCGCGCCGGGCTGCCGTCTGGTCGAACCAACGGTCACGGCTGAGCTGCGCGACGACCAGGCGCGTGAGCGGCGGCTCGCGGCCGGTGATGCCGGCCAGGGCTTCGAACGCCCCCGCGAGGTGCCAGGCGAGCGCCGGCGACAATCGGCGACGCACGGCGGGTGCACCGGCACGGCGCAGAATCTCGCCGATGAACGGCCAGAGTGCGACCGGCTGCTCCTGGCCGATGAAGAACGCACGCCCACTGGTGATCCGGCCGGCGAGCAGCGCATCAGCTGCCAAGCGATGCGCCTCGGCAGCATTCTCGACGAACGTGACATCGACGCGATTGGTGCCGGCGCCGATCTGCGCCAGGCGGCCGGCGCGCGCCCGCGCGATCAGCCGCGGAATGAGATGTGGGTCACCCGGCCCCCAGACCAGCGGTGGCCGAATGGTGACGGTCGGCACATCGGCGAACTGTCGCACAGTGCGCTCGGCGAGTGCCTTGGTCGTGGCGTATGCCGAACTCAACCGCGCCGGATAGGGCGCCGACTCGTCGGCACCGGCGATCGGTTCGTCGCCAAACACCACCGAGGGCGTCGATGTGTACACCAGCGCAGCGACCGACGCGGCGCGTGCCGCCTGGAGCACGCGGACGGTCGCCACCACATTCGCGGCGTAGAATGCGGTCATCGGCCCGGCGACGCCGGCACGCGCGGCGACGTGGTAGACGACATCGCAGCCGGTGCAGGCCTGCCGCAGCGCCGCGCCCACCGCCCCGCCATCGCTCGCCGCCAGGTCGATCTGGTGCAGCACGACGCCGGCCGCGCGCAGTGCCGGCACATCGCGCCGCACGACTGCCACCACCTCGTGACCCGCCTCGAGCAACTGGCGCGTCAGGGCACCGCCGATGAAACCCGCGGCACCGGTGACCAGCGCGCGCATCAGGTACCCACCCGCGCCGCCAGCGCCCGCCACAGCCCGGCTTCGTCGTCGAGCGTCTCGGCACCGACGTTGGCCCCGGCGAAGATCGCGCGGTAGATGCCGACAAACGCGATGCCGAAGGCGATCAGGTCGGGCACGATGAAGGCGATGCGGGTGATGGCATTGACTTCGGCGACCTGCAGGTTGAACTCGGTGGTGCCGAACGGCGCGATCACGATCACTGCATTGAGCCAGACATTTGCCAGCGTGCTGATGGCATTGACGACCAGCAGCATCCAGGTGCCGCGACGCAGCGCGCCGGCCACCGCCGGGTGGCGGCAGGCGGC
>CAIQIY010000694.1 GCA_903871975.1 uncultured Chloroflexota bacterium
CCGTAGTGCAGTGCATGGGTCATCACATGCACCGTCGCCTGCTCCCATGGCACCAGTTGTCCGTTGAACCAGATCACCTTCGACGCATTGATCGACGGCATGTGTGCATCCTCCTCGACGCCACCGGGTGGTGGCACATCACGGTGTGCCAGCGGCAGCCGTGCCGCCGGCATTGGCATGCAGGTCAGTCGCATGCCAACAGGGATAGCTGCCAAAGACCTTGAGCAGGCCGACGCGTCGACGCACGCGCTCGAGCGCGGCCGCCACCGGTGGGTCGTCGCGATGGCCATTGAGATCGACCAGGAAGATATACCCCCCCAACACATCCTTCGATGGCCGCGACTCGAGCCGCGTGATGTTGAGGCCGACGCCAGAGAACTCCTGCAGCGTGTCGACCAGGATTCCCGGCCGATCGCGCTCGCTGAAGCCAAAGCACAGGCTGGTCTTGTCATCGCCGGTCGGTGGATGATCGACGTGCGACAACCGGATGAAGCGCGTGACGTTGTCGGCGCGATCCTGAATGTCGCGGGCGATGATCGTCGCACCGGCGAGCTCGGCGGCGCGCTCGGTGCTGATCGCCGCCGCACTGCGCGCATCGGCCAATGCCTCGACCGGCGCCGTGCTATTGCTCAGCGAGGCCACCGTCGCCACGCCGGGCAACACCCGCTCGATGAAGTGCCGACACTGGCCGAGCGACTGGGGGTGGCCATACAGCACCTGCACGTGCGGCAGCTGCGTGCCGGCGCGCGCCACCAGCACATGCCGGATCGGCACCACCGTCTCGCCCGAGATCCGTAGCGCTGTCTCGTGGATCAGCAGATCGAGGGTCGTGGTGACACCACCCTCGAGCACGTTCTCGATCGGCAGCACGCCGTGGCGCGCGGCGCCGGTCTCGACTGCCGCGACGACTGCCGGCATCGTCGCGCGCGGCAGCAACGGCGTCGTCGCATCGCCCCAGACGAGCGCGGCGATCTCGCTGTACGAGCCGGGCGGCCCGAGGTAGGCGATCCCACTCACTCGGCGCCCGCATTCTTGCCAAACAGATCCACCGCATAGCTCGGCGCGTGGCGATCGTAGCCGGCGGCATACGCCGCCGCCTCGGCGCTGAGGCGCTGCTGCCGCGCGGCGATCAGGCGGTTGAGCGCGCTCATGTACGCCTCGGCAGCCGCCACGATCGTGTCGGTGTTGATGCTGTGGCCACTGTAGATCTGCGGGCCGCGATGCCGCCCGACGCGGTACTCACTCGCTGCGGGTGCCGCACCCGGCTCGCGGATGCGCACCGACACCTCGGCCACCGCGTCGATGCCCTCGGTGACCGCCTTGATCGAAAACTCGAGCAGCTCGACCGAACGGCCGACCACCGAATCGATCGCCTTGTAGATGGCGTCGACCGGGCCGGTGCCATGGGCCGCCGTCGTGCGCACCTGGCCGTCGGGATCGGCGATGCGCACCGTCGCCACCGGTGTCACCCCCGTGCCACACGTGACCTGGACATGCTCGAGGCGGAAGATCTCGGGCGTATGCTGCGCCTCACCGGCGATCAGCGCCTCGAGGTCGCGATCGTCGACGACCTTCTTCTTGTCGCACAGCTCCTTGAAACGGCGGAACAGCTTCTGGAATTCGTCCTCGCTGTCGAATTCGTACCCCATCGCTGCCAGCTTGGTGCGAAATGCGTTGCGCCCGCTGTGCTTGCCCAGCACCAGCTCGTTGCCATCGAGCCCGATGGTCGTCGCATCCATGATCTCGTAGGTCATGCGATGCTTCAACACCCCGTCCTGATGGATGCCGGACTCGTGGGCAAATGCATTGGCACCGACGATCGCCTTGTTCGGTGGCACCGGCATCGCCGTGATCGTACTCACCAGCCGGCTCGCCCGCGCCAGTTCGCGCGTGTCGATGGCGGTATCGATGCCGAAGAATGCCCGGCGCGTCTTCAGCGCCATGGTGACTTCCTCGAGCGAGGCATTGCCGGCGCGCTCGCCGATGCCGTTGATCGTGCACTCGATCTGCCGCGCGCCCGCGCGCACCCCCGCCAGACTGTTGGCCACCGCCATCCCCAGATCATCATGACAGTGAGTCGAGATCGTCACCTGCTCGATACCCGGGACATTGCGGCGGATGCCGTCGATCAGCGCGGCGTACTCTTCGGGTGTGGCAAAGCCGACGGTGTCCGGAATATTCAGCGTCGTCGCGCCCTCGGCCACCACGGCTGCCAGCATCTGCCAGACATACTCGGGTTCCGAGCGCGTCGCATCCATCGGCGAGAACTCGACATCGTCACACAGCGAGCGAGCATAGCGCACCGCATCGCGCGCCCGCTCCAGGATCTCGACACGCGTCGAGCGAAACTGATGCTCGATATGAATGTCCGACGACGAGATGAACGTATGAATGCGCCGCTTGGCCGCCGGCTGGATCGCCGTCCAGGCGCGATCAATGTCGGCGCGGTTGGCCCGTGCCAGCGCCGCGATCACCGGGCCCGTGGCGCTGCCAACCTCCTGCGCAATCTGATGGACCGCGGCCCAGTCGCCAGGCGACGCGGCGGGGAACCCGGCCTCGATGATATCGACCCGCAAGCGCGCGAGTTGCCGCGCCACCTCGAGCTTCTCCTCGAGCGTCATGGTGCAGCCGGGCGCCTGCTCGCCATCGCGCAGGGTGGTATCGAAGATGCGTACGTGGTCCTCCATGGTGCGACGCCTCCTGTGACGCGACGGTAGACGATGGGTTGAACCGGCCGGGACGGGCATCCGCCCATCCCGGCCACGAGGGTCAGGCGCCGCCTTCGCCGGGGCGCACTTCGCGCGGATTGACGAACGGCATCATCCGCCGCAGTTCGGCGCCGACCCGCTCGATGCGGTGATCGACGTCGGCGGCACGGGTCGCATTGAACCGCGGCCGGCCGCGATGGTTCTCCTCGATCCAGTCCTCGGCGAATGCCCCACTCTGGATCTCGGCCAGCACCTGGCGCATTGCCGCGCGCGTCTCGTCGGTGATGATCCGCGGACCCGAGACATAATCACCCCACTCGGCGGTGTCGGACACCGAGTAGCGCATGTAGTTGAGCCCGCCCTGATAGAACAGGTCGACGATCAGCTTGAGTTCGTGCATGCACTCGAAGTACGCCACTTCGGGCTGATAGCCGGCATCGACCAGCGTGTCAAACGCCGACTTGACCAGCGCCGAGACGCCGCCGCACAACACCACCTGCTCGCCGAACAGGTCGGTCTCGGTCTCTTCGGCAAAGGTCGTGAGCAGCACACCGGCGCGGGCGCAGCCGAGGCCACGAGCGTACGCCAGGGCATCGGCCAACGCGTTGCCGCTGGCGTCCTGATGCACGGCGACCAGCGCCGGCACGCCACCACCCTGGGTGAACACTTCACGCACACGGTGCCCGGGCGCCTTGGGTGCCACCATGCTCACGTCGACACCGGCCGGCGGCACGATCTGGCCGAACCGAATGTTGAATCCATGGGCGAACATCAGCGTTTTGCCGGGCGTGAGGTGTGGCGCAATCGACTCGCGATACAGCTGGGCCTGACCGGTGTCGGGCGTCACGATCATGATGATCTGCGCTGCGGCAGCGGCATCGGCCACCGACAACACCCGCAGGCCAGCCGCCTCGGCCTTGGCGCGGCTGCGCGAGCCCTCGTACAGGCCCACGACGACATCGACGCCGCTCTCCTTCAGGTTGAGTGCGTGTGCGTGCCCCTGGCTGCCGAACCCGATGATGGCGACCGTGCGACCATTCAGGCGCGTGAGATCCGCCTGCTTCTCGTAAAAGATTTCTGCCATGCTCTCCTCGATGATCCTTTTGCTCTGCGGGCCACGCCCGGGCCATTCCCGGTCGTGGCATGGGGCGGCGTAGCGGTCGATCAGTTCAGCGCAGCGCTCGGCACAGCCGCCTGCCCCGCGCCCTCGAGTACGTCGTCGGCGCCGTGGCCGCGCGCGCCGCGCACCATGGCGATGCGCCCGGTGCGCATCATCTCCTTGATGCCGTAGGGCCGTACCACGTCGATCAGGTTCTGCACCTTCGATGGCGAGCCGGTCATCTCGATCACCATGGTGCTGGTGCCAACATCGACGACCTTGGCATCGAACACCCCGGTGAGCGCCACGATCTCGGGGCGCTTCGCCGCCGGGGCGTGGATCTTGAGCAACGCCATCTCGCGCTCGACGGTCTGGTCTTCGGTGACGTCGCTGACCTTCACCACGTCGATCAGGCGATAGAGCTGCTTGACGACCTGCTCGACATCGTGCCACTCGATGACGATGGTGAGCCGACTGATGCCCGTGACTTCGCTGTGGCCGACGGCCAGGCTCTCGATGTTGTAGCCGCGCCGGCGGATGAGCCCGACCACGCGGCTCAGCACGCCCGGGCGATCCTGCACCAGGGCGACGATGGTATGTTTCTTCACAACTGTTCCCCCGGCCGCCGCACGGCGACGGCGCTCTGCATCACCGTCACTCGTAGATCATCTCGCCGATGCTCTTGTTCTGCGGCACCATCGGGAAGACATTCACCTCGCGTTCGACGCGGAAATCGATCAGCACCGGGCCGTTGGTGTCATAGGCCTCGTCGATCGCCGCGGCGACATCCTCGCTGCGCTCGATGGTCAGGCCCTTCCAGCCGTAGGCTTCGGCCAGCCGCGCGAAGTTGGGCCCGGAGAGCGGCGTGCCGCTGTAGCGCTTGTTCTCGAACAGCTCTTGCCACTGGCGCACCATGCCGAGGTAGCCATTGTTGATGATGGCGATCTTGATGTTCGTGATGCCTTCC
>CAIQIY010000695.1 GCA_903871975.1 uncultured Chloroflexota bacterium
CCGATGCGTGTCACGGGGCACGTCCTGATGCCGAGATTCGGTGCAGCCCGAGGCCACAACGATGACAAAGGGGGCGGCTGCTCTCGCGCCGCAAGCATCAACGACCATACGCAACAACGATGACACATGGGTCGCATATCCGTTGTGAACGTACGAGTTCCGGGCACCTCGGGCAGCAGAGCGTGTATCGCCGCCACATAGCATGCCGCACTCATATGGGAGGATCATCCCACGCGAATGTCGCCCCAACCAGCCGGCGATCGCCAGCCACGAAGCGTTCGAGGACGACGTCGATGGTGTCGGCGGGGGTGCATGAACTGACCAGTGCGCCGAGCGGAACGCGCCCACGAGCGGCCTGCGCGAGCACATAGTGATAGTTGCGCCGACGCGTCGCCATCCTGGGCATGGGCTCCGCCAACACATCGGGATCCGAGCCACAGCCGATCAGCTGCAGGCGTTGATAATGAAACTTGCTTGGATAGGTGAATGCGTCGCTGAAGAGCTGCCCCGCAAGCTCGGCAGGCGGTGGCTCGCGGTACATCCCCATCGCCGCGATGCGCGTGTAGTTGCGCGCCAACCGCAGCGCCAGCTGCACGCCGGACCAGGTACCCGAGCTCTCGATGATCAGATCTGGTCCATCACCGCCGATTCCGGCAGTGACTGCGGTCGTGTCGTCTGGATGAGCCAGCGCCCATAACCCCAGCTGTCGTGCTGCATCGAGGCGCTCGGCAGCGACATCGAGCGCCAGCACCCGTGCACCGACGCACTCAGCCATCAGCGCCGCCGATGCGCCCACAAGGCCAAGCCCGATGACGACCACCGTCTCGGCTGCAGCATAGCCGCCGAGATGCAGCGCGCTGAGCGACCATGCGCTCAGGTAGGCCAGGCTGGCATCGCGCAGGCTCAGCCCGGCCGGTATCACATGGACCTGTGACGCAGGTATGGCTGCATAGGCCTGATGCCCAATGCCCTGAATCGAGACGGGTTGCCCGATCAGTGCCGGGTCGACTCCGGTGCCGACCGCCAGGACGATACCGCTCCCCATGTAGAGCACCTCAGTGCGGTGCGGCGCATACGCCGTGCCAAAGCGACCGTGCTGGTAGCCATGCACGTTGCTGCCCGGGCTGAGTGCGGTATACGCAGTACGCACCAGCACTTCGCCCGCTGCGGGCTCTGGCTGGGGTTCATCGATGCACGTCAGGCTGCGTGGCCCGGTCACGTACCAATGACGCATCGGCTACCTCCTGGCTCGTCCACATTCCCCAATCGCTCGGTTTCACTGCGCATCGCCACGCCGCCTCATGGTAGCGGCAGGGTATCACGCATCGCCGCATAAAACGCATCATCTGGCTCCTGTTCGGCAGCACGCCTGATGTCGTCGATGCCGGCGGGATCGCCGCTGTCGTTGATCAGACGCGCCCAGCCGCGCAGGAACAGCGCAGCAGCATCATCGGGCTCAACTGCGAGCGTGCGTTCCGTCTGCTCGAGAACCGCTGCAGCGACGCGCGTTGGATCATCGAGAAACGGCGTCTCGAGGAAGAGTGGGCCAGCCCAATCGATCAGCTGAAGTGGCACGTACGGGCGCATCACATCAATGGCTCCGGTGTAATCACCGAAGAAGACCCGATCGAGCAGTGGATAGGCACCACTCTGCGCTTGCTCTGCCCGACGTTCGGCCGTGAGGCGCAGGCTCGTGAAGAGCCAATCAACCGCCGGATCGGCCACCGGTGCCGGATCGGGGGCATCGGCAGTGACGATGGCGTAGGTGTCGATCCAGCGGCCCGCTTCAGCACGTGCGAGTGCCGCATTGGTGCGAGCCACCGCCGCGCTGTCACCAACAACCGGCGTGAACGGCGTTTCGCGCAGCACCGCGCCGTCCCAGTAGACGACGTGCAGATTCCATGCGACGACGCCACAGCGTTCACACCAGGCGAAGTGGTCGGTGCGATCGACGATCAGCTCCATTGCACCATCAAGGTCGAGATCCTGCAGCTGCACCTGCCCCGGCGTATCGCTGCAGGCGTTGAACGCGCCGTTCAGTCCAGCATCGTCGAATGTCACCAGATCGAAGCACTCCAGCTCGGCATCGCCGCGACTCGCCACGGCCAGCCAGACCCGATCAGGCGTGATGGTCACCTGACGGACGCTGTCGGGCTCGAGATAGCGAGTTTCCGGTAGCGTCATGCGCGCCAGCTCAGCATAACCACCGTCCACCTGGCGCTGGATCGTCAAGTCGTGCCGCGCCGCCGGATCGTCCAGCATGCCGGTCGGGAACGCGACGAAGGTATCTGGCGGGCTATCGAGTGCGATGAAGGTGTATCCTTCGGTCGCACTCGACTCATCGGCACGCTCGGCGGGTGTTGGCTCGGTGGGCGCGATTGCCTCGGCAGTGGCAGTCGGGAGTACATCGCCGGCATCGGCTGGTGCAGCACGATCGGCGGGCAGGGTTGCCGGCTCGGCGGCACCGCAGGCAGCGAGCCAACCTGCGACGATCAGGACGATGAGCAGCGTGCGACCAGGTTGCATCCTCGTACTCCTCTGCCGATCCGCCATCGACGATTCACTTCACTGCGCTGGCCAACGCGCCAAACAGTGCGTCATCGGGGTTCGACGCAGCAGCCTGGGCGAGATCCGCTGCTCCGGCCGCACGATCGCCCTGCATCACTCGCGCCCAGCCACGCAGGAACAGCGCTTCGGGGGCATCGGGCTGCGCCGTCAGTACCAGTTCGGCGGTGCCTGCGACAGTCGCAAACAGCGCTTCTGCCGAACCTTCCGCCGGTGTTCCGATCAACAATGGCCCAGCGGCATCGAGTAACTCCTCAGGGGTGTAATCACGCATCACAGCAATGGCTGCAGCATACTCGCCATAGAGCAAGTGATCAAGCAATGGATAGATGGCACTCTGTGCTTGTTCGGCGCGTCCGGCCGCCGTCAATTGCATGGCGGTGATCAGCCAGAAGGCATCGCTGCCCGGCGTCGCCGTCACGCCATCGAGCAGCGCCGCAACATCGCTCCACAATCCCATCATCGCGAGGCGTAGGGCGTCGTTCGCCACACGTGAGGCATCGTCATCGCCTGTGATCGGCGCCAATGCCACCGCGGTCATTTCAGTGCCATCCCAGCGCATGATGCTGAACGACACGTCGCGGACGCCACAGGCGTAGCAGAACACATAGTGATTCGTTGTATTGATGATGACTTCTACGTTGCCATCACCGTCAAGATCACGGACCTGCGCGACACCAGGTGCCTCACCGCAGATCGAGTACGGATGAGTCAATGCATCGTCCTGAAACCGCAGCAAATCGAAGCATCCTCCATGCGCACCGGTCCCGCTCTCGATGGCAAGCCACACGCCGTCGCTGGTGATGGTGACCCGCTGAACGCCCCTGGCATCCAGGTAGGTTGGGTTCTCGAGGGTGATCGCGGCAATCTCGCGGTCGCGCTGTTCGATCGTGATGGTGTGGCGCTTGTCATGGTCGAAGTCGATCATGCCGGTCGAATAGACGACGGCCGTCGAATCATCGAGCGGTAGTCGGGTCACGCCACCATCGGCGACACCCTCGGCCGAGCTGAGCGTCGACGGATCAGCAACCTCGACGGTTGGTTCCACAGCCACGGTCGGTTCCACAGCCACGGTCGGTTCCACAGCCACGGTCGGTTCCACAGCCACGGTCGGTTCCACAGCCACGCCTGGACCAGCGCAGGCGCCCAGGAGCAGTGCAGCAATCAGGCCAATGTAGGCGAACGGGGCAATCGTACGATCGGGAGGCATGCGCATAGCGGCTTTCTACTCTCTACTGTAGGGCGAAGCCCAAATTATGACGACAGCGCCGCGCCGCAGGTTCCCACAGCGTGCAATCATCCATCGATCAGGCAGGCACGGTAACCAAGGCAGCAGGTGCATCTTGAGGCGCGACTGAGCGGCCCATGTCGAGCGCAACGACAGGCGTCGGTGGTGCGACAGGCGAGACGCCATGCCGGGCGACTGCACCGGCCAATCAGAGAACAATAGCACCCGACATGCGCCACCCACAACGCATCTGGCAGGCATTCTCACAGGGCATCGCGTCGCGGCGATCATGCACTGCGCCGTGCGTAGTCAACACGCTGCGATCTGCTGCCCAATGTGTGTGGGGCACACCTACACGGCATGTGTCGGTTGTCAGCGGCTGATCACAGCCATCGCGATCGCGATGCCCATCTCCCTCAATCCCCCTTCTGCCCATGCTATAATCGGGCGCGCCAAGACATGGGCGCACAGGGAGGATGAGATGAAGCTGCACGAGTATCAGGCGCGTGACATCCTTGCGCGCCAAGGAATACCGGTCACCGGCGGTGGCGTGGCGACGACGCCCGACGAAGTCCGCCGCATTGCCGAGGCGATCGGCGGGCGCGTCGTAGTCAAAGCACAGGTATTTGTCGGTGGTCGTGGCAAGGCGGGCGGCATCGCATTGGCCGACACGCCTGCCGATGCCGAGATCGCCGCCCGGCGCATCCTCGGCATGGACATCAAGGGCCTGACCGTCGAGAAGGTGCTCGTCGCCGAGGCGATCACCTACGAGCGCGAGATCTACCTCGGTGTCGTGATGGACCGTGCGACGCGTGCGATCGTGCTGATGGCATCAGCCGAAGGCGGTGTCGAGATCGAGGAAGTTGCCCGGACCAACCCCGACGCAATCGTGAAGATCGCAGCGCACCCGATGCTGGGGTTGCTCGACTTCCAGGCACGCGATCTGGCATTTGGCATTGGGCTGCGCGACGCCCGGCAGGTGCGTCAGTTCGCCCAGATTGCCACAGCGCTCTACCGGATCTACATGGAGACCGACGCGACGCTGGCCGAGATCAATCCGC
>CAIQIY010000696.1 GCA_903871975.1 uncultured Chloroflexota bacterium
ACATGAAACAACCAGGTGGCGCCCGTCTGCCCAGCGACGGTGATCGCCAAAAAGCCGAGCGCTCCGATCATGCAGCCGGCCAGGATCGGCAGTGCCGGCGAACGGCCGCGCCACAGCAGCCAGCCCGCCATCACCACCGCAGCGATCATCGCCAGGCCCCACAGCGCCGTCAGGCGCGTCGTCGCCGCGACACTCATCTGCAACACCTGGCCGCCATACGGCTCAAGCAACACATCATGCACTGCAAAGCCCAGGGTCGCGATGAACAACACGCCGAACAACGCACGCAGCGGGCGCTGCTGCCACAACACGCGCAGCGAGGCCAGCAGGCCCAACCGCGGTGCCGCCGGCGTCTGGGTCGCAATCAACGTACCATCGGGCCGCAACCGCTCACGGCCCAGCAGTGACACAAACGTCAATACCACGAAGATCACCGCCGAGCCCTGCATCACACGCACCAGCATCGCATGCGAGTAATCGGTCAGCAGTGCCCCCACGACGATCGAGCTCACCACTGTGCCGAGGATCAGCAGCATCCACAAGAACGCCACGACCCGACCACGATCCTGTGGTCGGGTGATGTCGCTCACCAGCGCCAGATAAACGGTCTCGACGATGTTCACGCCGATGCCGTAGGCCAGAAAGATCGCCGTACACGCCAGCATCGCCACCCAGAACGGCAGGCGATCAAGGCTGAGCACGATCAACGAGAATGGTGCCGTCGCCAGCCCGCCATAGGTCAGCATCGCACCAAGCACCAGGTATGGCGTACGCCAACGCCCGGCGGCACGCTGCCGATCCGAATGGAAGCCGACGATCGCACGGATCGGTGAGACGAAATAATGCAATGCGATCAAAAACCCGACCGCCAGCGCCGGAATCTGTAGATCGTCGATCAACACTCGGTTGAGTGTGCCGACGATCGGTGCCAGGGAGACACCCAGACCAAACTGAAACAGACCGAGGCGCGCCACCTGCAGCCAGAAGAGCACACGAGGCCGCTGGGTGACCCACTCGCGTGCGTGCTGCACCGGCCGGAAGATCCGGCCGACCAGGGTGCCGAGTGCTGAAGCCATGGGTGCCCCTCGTCACAGCGTGAATCCAAGAGGGTGAGCGCCGCACCCGAGCCAGGCTCGCGCGGCGCTCGATCCGATCACTTGCCGTTCTTCGACAGCATCGGCGGCACTTGGCCATCGGTTGCGGCACCCGGCGGGATCTGTGCGCCCTGGTGGCACATCCAGCACGACGGTGTCTTGCCGGCCATGATCGCCCTGCTGTAGGTGTTGTTGATGTGCTGCGCCATCTGCATCATGATCGTCGCGTGCTTCTTCTGAGCGATCTCGTAGCTCGGGAAGTAGCGCGCGTTGTGGCAGAAGGTGCAGCCCTGGCCCAGGCTCACGTTGTAGTGATACATCGTGTACTGGTTCAGTTCGACATCCTCGAGGCCCACATCATCACGACCGGTCACCACCAGCCCGCCCGGATAGTTGCGGTCGAGCGGCAGCTTGAAGTCGTTGGGCAGGGTGTTCTGGATGGCGATCGGATAGGTCTCGAACACCGGCTTGCCGTTGTGGCAGGTTGCGCAGGTGATCTGATAGTTGCCGACCGATGCCGGCAGCTGTGCGATGTAGCTGCGATTCAGGTCGGCCGCCATCAACATCATCGCCCGTGCGTTGGTCTTCTTGACATTGCCTTCCTCGGCGAAGTTGGCGACATTGTGGCAGTACGAGCAGTCGACCTTGAGGCCACCCGACACCTGTGCCACCATGTACGCCGAGATCTGCGCCGTCGACCAGCCCTTGAGCACCTGGACGCCCTGCGGCTGCGGATTTGCCTCGGTGTACGCCGCCATCGCCGCCAGCGACTCGGGTTTCAGGTGGCTGCCTGCCGGATCGTAATTGGCATAGATCGGCGACGTCGTCGGCACCGGTGCGCTGCTCTGGATGATGTCATAGATCCACCAGAACACCAGCATGCTGCCCAGGGCGAAGAAGGCCGCCGTCGCGCCATAGACCAGCAGGAAGCGCACCTGGGGCGTCAACGCCTGGGAGATTGGATCTGACCGCTGACTCATGGAAGTGTCCTCTCTCCTCTAGCGGAACACGTACTGTGTCCAGTCGGCGCCATCCATGCGTGCCACGATCCCGACCGACTGTGCCCACTGGTACCAGTCGTTGACCAATGTTCCGCTCAGCAGCAGGCCGATCGCTCCGGTGAAACCACACAGCGCGGCAAACCACCAGGCCCACAGGTGGATGTTGTACGAGTTCGCGTTGAAGCCCATCACCCAGCGCCAGAACAGCTGCGCGCGGTGTGTGCCGGGCCCCTCGGCCTCCATCTCGGTCAGCTCCATCTCCGAGCGCCACTTCGATGTCGCGACGATCGTCGAGCCGTGCATCGCCAGCAACAGGACCGAACCGAGCAGGAAGAAGATCGATACCATGTGGAGCGGATTATAGTAGAAGTTCCCCGTCTGGATGCTCACGTAGTTGGTCCAGTCGAGAATGGCACGCCAGCCATGCCCCGGCGCCTCCGACCAGTTGCCAATCAGCATCGGCCGGATCAGGTAGATGCTGAAATACAACGCCAGCGCCGCGGTGAAGCCCCATGCCAGCTGCGTGCCGACACCCGTCTTGCGCGCCCTGGTGTACAGCCGTACCCACCAGGTGATCACCGTCAGGTGCAGGAACAGCGTCGCCGCCAGCCAGGCACCACCCTGATGCCACGGCACATTCCAGCTCATGCCGAAGTCGCTCACCGGCGGCATCACCGCCAGGTTCCAGAACTCGCGCAGGAACACGATGCCGTTGTAGTTCGACAGGTACAGGTATTCGGTCAGGATGATCACGCTCGTGATGCCGAAGAACACCATCGAGGCGGCACCCCACACGCCCAGGAACAACGGCAGCACCTGGCCACTGCCGAACATGCGGTCCATCACGCCCACGTAGATCGGCTGGCCGATGTTGCCCTCGAGGCCGCGATCATTGGCGGCAGCATCGAGATCGACCTGCTCCGGGCGTTCACGCCGCGAGAAGACCAGCCCGACGCCGATCAGAATGAAGCCGGCGCCAAATGCGCTCCAGATCGGCATCCGGTCCCAGAACCCCCAGAACGCATTCCAGTCGCGCACGTAGGTTCCCGACAGGTAGATACACACATTGGCGAACAGCACCGAAGCCGCGCCCGTCCAGAATGCGACACGGTGAATGCCGATCTCGCCGATGCTGTAACCGATGATGTTGCGCCAGAACACATGGATGTTCTCTTCGCTGATCGCTCGCCGTGCCTCACTCAGCACGGCCGAGCCATGCATCGCGAGGAACAACGTCGAGGCGAACAACAGCGAGATGCCGATGGCATGGAACGGGTTATAGAAGAAGTTGTAGTACTGATAGCCGATATTGCTGATCCAGTCGAGGTGGTGAGTGATGCCGAGCGGAAAACCGTGGCCCCACGCGCCCATCGCGATCGGCCGCAGCCACTGCAGCGTGATCCACGACGAAACGACTGCACCGAACGCGATCGGCACCTCCAGCCCCATATCGAGCTTCAGACTGATGTCAATCTGCCGCCACAGCCAGCCGAGAAACGCGATCGTGGCACTGATCATCGTCAGTTGCCAGAACAACCCTTGCTCGGCCGATGGCGCCAGGCCCAGGCCCACGCTCAATGGCGGCGTCTCGATGCGCGCCGCGAGCAGATTCCAGGTCCCCTCGATCGCGATCGCCTGGTACAGATAAAAGACGACGCCCAAAAAGATGCCGACCCCCGCGACGGCGCCGCTGAGGCCGACATAGAATCGTCCGAACCAGACATCCAGCGGTTCGAACCCTAGAACTCGTGCGGTGAGTGTGCCGCCTGGCCGCTTGTAGTACTCCTCCACGGCCGAGAAGGGTACCTGTGCTGCCCGCGCCCCCGATGCCGCCGCGCCTGCTGCGGAGGCCGGGCGCACGTCGCCGTCAGGCAATAGCACAAATTCGCGTGGCACATCAGACATCGTGGGCTCTCGCTTTCTCGGGTGCGGGCGAAGAACTGCTGCCGACCGCGCTCCCCTTCACCGTACTGAACCCCGTCTGCCCTCCCTTTCGCTCGCTCATGAGAGGGGCAGCGGGCCGAACGCTCGTCGGCGCCCGACCCGCCTCGTCGCCAAGATCATGCCTAGCCGCCGAAGACGACGCCGTACTTCGCTGAGCCCAGCACCACGAAGTGGTTGAGCAGCGCCATGACGACGCCCAGGATCGTGAACAGATACATCGCCGTGCGGAAGTCGAAGACCTTCATGAACGTAGCTCCTTTTACCTGGCCACGAACCACGGATTCCAGATCCAGATCAACAGGTGTGCGACCGCGGCGATCGCCAGGAAGCCATAGGTCGTCTTCACCACGATGTCGTGAGCCAACCACTCGTCATTGTTGAACAGCGACTTCCATCGGTCAGGAACAAGATCGTTCATCAGTGTCACCCCCTTCCAAGCTGGTACGGCTGCGCTCGATGCCCCTCGTCACCTCTGCTGTGGCTTGGTTGCCTTGCCGCCACTCGCTGCATCCATGTTCGGCTGGAAGCACCGTGGTGGCGGTCGATCACCCGACACAGGAGTGATCAGAGGTACTGTCAAGCAATATCAGCCGGTTCGATCGGGATTATACGAGGGCAAACCATGGCATGTCAACACTATTGCTTCAACAAACACTCTACAGGCGCTATACAATGCGTCTACGTGATGAAATACACGGTATATGCGTAGTACATACTCGATACTCAGCGATGAACAACGATCAGCGCCCACGTAGTGCAAACTCCTTACTCCAGCCGAGGCCATCACCATGCGCTGGCGGGCAGGCAGCCGCCCGTCTCTGGGGCACGGGTGTGTCCATCGGTCGTCAGGATGCGTCTGCTCCCGTGTTGCACGAGAGCGGTCGGGTGCCGCACCACCGCCATGGCACCATGGCGCGCCGGCCCGCGGCTGTGCCAGCGCAGTGGGAGTGATGTCGCAGGAGGGCGGGTGATGTCCCAATCGCTGGAGATTCGTGGAGCCTGGCTCGTCGTGTCAGCCGGCGCGGGGAGCCGCCATTGCGGTCGGAGCACATGGGCCATGGCAACCGGGTGGGGCGATCACCGGATGGCCCGCTGCGCGATCGTGCGCACCTCGGCATACCAGCGCTCGAGCACAGCGGCTGGCGGCGGCGCGATATCGGGCGCCGGTGCGGCGATGATGCCGGCATCAAGCAGCGTCAGCACGCAACGACGCATGCCATCGGCGCACTCGAAGCTACCGCCCAGCGGCGGCGCTCCAGGGCGCTGCACCGTCACTGCGAGCTGGTATGGCGCGATCGCCGCGCCGTAGGCGTAGTAGTTGAACGCGACAGGCCATGGTTGTTCGGTCGTGATCTGATCGAACGCGACATCATGGCGCCGCAGCACGACAGCGATCGCGTCGTGGTGGCTGCTCACACGCGGCGTGCCGACGGCGACCCCGAGCACAAGCAGCAGGATCGCGCCACCGAGCAGCGCTGTAGCGCCAGCGACCCTCACGTTGGCCACCAAGGGGCCAGCACATGGCGCGTATCATCGAGCACGCGCTGCCAGAATGACGGCGGCCCCACGCTGATGTCGGGGATGGGCTGCCGTTCGATGGCGAGCGCCACCAGGGAAATCCGGCAGTCCCGCTGGCCGGTACGACACTCCAGGCGGCCAGCGATGCGCTGCCCGTCGTCGAGTTCGACGAGCAAGTGCGCACCGTAACGGAGATCATTGACGCTGTCGGGCCAGCGCTGCTCGAGGAAGATCGCACGGTGAGCGATGCCCTGCTCGTGCAGCACATGGCCGATGGCGGCGACAAACGACGTGAAGCGTGGAGCAGTGCCAGCGGCGATCCAGGCGCACGCTCCCCCCAGCAGCAGCACACCCGCCAGCAGCAGTGCGCCGTGCTGCCGCATCATCAGGAATCGCCCTGCGCCCCGCGCGGCACGCGCGGCTTCTGATAGCGATCGCCCGGCTGGTACAGATCGCGGTCGGCCATGAACCACAGCGCCTCGGGCAGCTTGAACCACTGCAGGCAGTAGTTGGCCATCGCGAGCCAGTGATCGTACTCGGCTACGGTCGTCCCCTGATATGCCACCGCTATCTGCCACTTCCCGACGTAGATCACCCACAGGTGCTGCTTGCGCCGTATGCCTTGCTCGCTGAAGGTGAATGTCCGGTCGAGCTTGATCAGGTTGCCGTACACGAAATCATCGCCGGCATCCAGCGCGA
>CAIQIY010000697.1 GCA_903871975.1 uncultured Chloroflexota bacterium
CCGGGCCATTGCGCCAGACCTACGGGACGCCGCGTGACTGGGTGTTGGGGGGGCGCATTGCGCTGGCCGATGGGACCCTGGTGAAAAGCGGCGGCAAGGTTGTGAAGAATGTCGCGGGCTATGACCTGCACAAGCTGCACATCGGTGCCTACGGGACGCTCGGCGTGATCGTCGAGGTGACCTTCAAGCTGGCGCCACAGCCGCCAGTCTGGCGCACGTCGTCGACCGAATGCGCCGACCTGGCGGAGGCGTTGCAGTTGGCCGCACGCGTGGCGATGCCGCCGCTGGCGCCGGTGAGCGTGGTGGTGTCGGGCGGTGATGGGCGATTTCGCGTGGCCGCGCGATTCAGCGGCGCGCCGGCGACGGTCGTACGGCAGAGCCGCCTGGCTGCCGAGCTCGGCCTCGTGCCGCTCGCCGACGATGCCGCTGCCGCGTTGTGGTCATCACTCGGCGACTTTGGCATGCCGCCCGGCGATCAGCCACTGGTGCGCCTGGGCATCGCGCCACGCCAGCGCGACGCATACCGCGCGGCCATCGATGCGCTCGACGTACTCGATGGTATCTACCAACCGACGATCGGCCTGGCCCGCATGCGATGTGCCGATCTGGCTGGCCTGGCTGCTGCGCGTGCGATCGCCGAGCCACTCGGCGGCGCAGTGGTCGTCGAGCATGGTGCGGCCGATGCGCCACGCTGGGGTGCGGCTCGTGACAGCATGCGGTTGATGCGTGCGTTGCGCCAGCGCCTGGATCCGGCCGGCGTGCTCAATCGTGGGCGCACGTTCGTCGAATGATGGATTCGCCGAAGACGACGGAGATGCTCATGCCTGCCGAATTGCTCACCCCGGCCGACCACGCGGTCGTTGCGCGCGCCGTCGATGCTGCGCGCCGGCTCACCATTCCTGGCATCCAGGAAGTCGGTGCAGCCGTGCGGACCGGCGACGGCCAGATCTTCGCTGCCATTCACTTCGAGAGTGCCACCGGGTTTGCCACGGTGTGTGGCGAAGTGGCCGCGCTCAGCCTGATGATCGCGGCCGGCCGGCGCGACGTCGAGCTGGTCGCAGCGGTGTGGCTCGACCAGGACGGCGTCGTCTATGTGCTGCCGCCGTGTGGCCGCTGCCGCGAACTGATCGCCGACTGCAATCCCGCGGCGCGGGTGATCGTCAGCCGCGATGACGACCACTGGCAGCCGCAGGCGAGCACGGCGCTGGTCACGTTGCCGATCGCCGACTTGCTGCCACGCAAGTCGCACCGCCTGCGCGGCTGAACACCAGCCCCGCCGGTATGGTAGGATGCGGGCGCCAGCATGGCTGGTATAAGACACGGAGGAACGATGAAGGGGATCATCCTGGCGGGTGGTGCCGGCACGCGCCTGCATCCGCTGACGCTCACCACCAGCAAGCAGTTGCTGCCGGTTTACAACAAGCCGATGATCTACTATCCGCTCTCGATCCTGATGATCGCCGGCATTCGCGACATCCTGATCATCACCACGCCCGAGGATCAGGCAGCCTTTCGCCGCCTGCTCGGCGATGGCAGCCAGTGGGGGCTGAGCTTCAGTTTTGCCGTGCAGCCCGAGCCACGTGGCCTGGCGCAAGCGTTCACCATCGGCGCCGACTTCATCGCCGGCGCGCCAGTGTGCCTGATCCTCGGCGACAACATCTTCCATGGCGGTGGCATGGCGCGCACGGTGAGGCGGGCCGCCACGCTCGACGACGGCGCGCTGGTCTTCGCGTACAAGGTCAGCGACCCACAGCGCTACGGCGTCGTCGAGTTCGATGACGACCAGCGGGCGATCAGCATCGAGGAGAAGCCGTCGCAGCCGCGCTCGCCGTATGCCGTGCCCGGGCTGTACTTCTATGGTGGCGACGTGGTCGAGTATGCCCGGCGCGTACGCCCATCGGCGCGCAACGAATACGAGATCACCGATCTGAACCGGCTCTACCTCGCCGACCGACGGCTGCGTGTCGACCTGATCGGTCGTGGCGTGGCCTGGCTCGACGCCGGCACCCACGAGTCGCTGCTGCAGGCGAGCAACTTCGTCCAGGCCGTCGAGGAACGCCAGGGATTGATGATTGCATGCCCCGAGGAACTGGCGTATCTGCTCGGCTACATCGGGCGTGATGCCCTCGCGGCGATGGGCGCCGCGCTGGCGAAGAACGCCTATGGCCAGTACCTGACGCGGCTGGCCCACGACGATGAGC
>CAIQIY010000698.1 GCA_903871975.1 uncultured Chloroflexota bacterium
CGCCACGCGCGAGGCGATGGTGTTGTGCGAGGCTGCCGGGTTCGACCCGATCATCGTCGAGACGGTCGGCGTCGGGCAGAACGAGGTGGCGGTGCAGCAGCTGGTGGATTGTGTCGTGGTGCTGGTGCCGGCGAACGCCGGCGATGAGTTGCAGGGGATCAAGCGCGGCATCATCGAACTCGCCGATCTGCTGCTCATCCCGCGGGCCGATGGTGCCAATCTGGCGTCGGCGCGTCACGCCCAGGCCGACTACCAGCGTGCCCTGCGCATGCTCGCCGGCCCGCATCGCCAGCCCGCACCGGTGGTGCTGTGCTCGGCGCTCAGCCGCGCGGGCATTGCCGAGTTTTCCCGGACACTCGATGCCTGGTGGGACGCCGCCTACGCCGGTGGCGCGTTGCGCGAGCGCCGCCACGCGCAGGCTGTCGCCTGGTTCGATGCGCTGGTCGATGCGGCCCTGCGCGAACGGCTGGCCCACCATAGCGCCGGACAACGCGAACAGTTGCGTGCCGCCGTCAGCGCTGGTGAGCTCGACCCCACCGATGCGGCCACACGCCTGCTCGCGCTGCTGCCGGATTGATCGGCATCGTGGTGCCGCAATGTGTACAGGAGAGGCCTCGATGACCACACGACAGCGCCTTGAGGAGCTGCGCCGCCGCCGGGCTGCCACTCAGCTGGCCGAGCCGCAGGCTGCCGAACGCCAGCACGCCCGCGGCAAGGGAACCGCCCGCGAGCGCATCGACGCGTTGCTCGATGCGGGCTCCTTCACCGAGCTCGATGCCTTCGCCATCCATCGCAGCACGGCATTCGGCATGGAGCGCCAGCATCCGCCAGGCGATGGGGTCATCACTGGCCACGGCACCATCGATGGCCGCCCAGTCTGCGTGTTCTCCCAGGATTTCACCGTCTTCGGCGGGTCGCTCGGCGAGGTGATGGCCGAGAAGATCTGCAAGGTGATGGATCTGGCAGTGCGCATGGGCGTGCCGTGCATCGGCATCAACGATTCGGGGGGTGCGCGCATCCAGGAGGGCGTCGTCAGCCTCGGTGGCTATGCCGAAATCTTCTACCGCAACGTCGTCGCGTCGGGTGTCGTCCCCCAGATTTCGTGGATCGCCGGCCCCTGTGCCGGTGGTGCGGTCTACTCGCCGGCGCTGACCGACTTCATCGTGATGGTCAAGGGGACGTCGCAGATGTTCATCACCGGGCCCGACGTCATCCAGACGGTCACCGGCGAGATCGTCGATGCGGAGGCGCTCGGTGGGGCACTCACGCACAATCGCCGCAGCGGGGTCGCCCACTTTGCTGCCGAGGACGAGGCCGATGCTGCTGGGCAGATCCGGGCCCTGTTGTCGTATCTGCCATCGAATAACCTCGATGATCCACCGTACGCCGCCCCCACAGACGATCCGCAACGGATGGATGAGCTGTTGCAGACGGTCATTCCGGACAACCCGCGCCGGCCCTACGACATGCAGGTGGTGATCGAGGCCGTCGTTGATCAGCAGAGCTTCTTCGAGGTGCAGGCCCAGTGGGCCGCCAATATCGTGATCGGCTTCGCCCGCCTCGATGGCCATGTGGTCGGTATCGTCGCCAATCAGCCGGCCCAGCTGGCCGGCACCCTCGACATCGATTCGTCGGTGAAGGCAGCACGGTTCGTGCGATTCTGCGATGCCTTCAACATTCCGCTGGTGACGTTCGTCGATGTTCCAGGGTTTCTGCCGGGGGCCCAGCAAGAGTACGGCGGCATCATCCGGCACGGTGCCAAGTTGTTGTATGCCTATGCCGAGGCGACGGTGCCCAAGCTGACGGTCATCACACGCAAGGCGTATGGCGGGGCCTACGATGTGATGGGCAGCAAGCACATCCGTGCCGACTTCAATTTCGCGTGGCCGACGGCCGAGATCGCGGTGCTGGGCGCCGAAGCGGCGGTGCGCATCATCTTCCGCCGCGAACTGGCACAGGCCGACGACCCGGCGGCGCGTCAGGCCGAGCTTACCGCAGCCTACCAGGAGCGATTTGCCAGCCCCTACATCGCCGCCGAGCGCGGCTACATCGATGCGGTGATCGAGCCACGCGAGACGCGCCCGATGCTCATCCGTGCGCTGGCCCTGGCCCGTGGCAAGCGTCAGGGCCTGCCACCGCGCAAACACGGCACGATGCCACTGTGATGCGATCGCGCCGCCGCCACGGAATGGCCGGTGTCGGCGCGGCGTGCCCGCCAGCGGCGCGCGAAGCGCCCGATGAAACTCTGGTATACTCTGGGCAGGGTGGCGGCAGCGGCAGGTGAGGCATGGCAGCAGCGGGCGATTCCTCGGCGCGCATCGCCATTGTTCACGATTACCTCAACCAGTACGGCGGCGCCGAGCGCGTCCTCGAGGCGTTGCACCGGCTCGTGCCGGCTGCGCCGGTCTTCACCGCGATCTACGACCGTCGGGCGATGCCGGCCGGATTCGCCGGCTGGGACATCCGGACCAGCTGGATGCAACGGTTGCCTGGCTGGCGCCGGCTGTTCCGCGCGTACTTCCCGCTGTATCCTGCGGCGTTCGAGAGCTTCGACCTGGCGGGCTACGACGTGATCATCAGCAGCAGCAGTGCATACGCCAAGGGCATCATTCCCGCGCCGGGTGCGTTTCACCTGTGCTACTGCCACACGCCGATGCGGTTCGCCTGGCGTACCGCCGACTATGTCGCCCGCGAGCGCATCCCGACGGTCGCGCGTGCCGCCATCGCAATGATGCTGACCCGGCTCCGCACCTGGGATGTCGTCACCGCCCAGCGCGTCGATCAGTTCGTCGCCAACTCACGGGTCGTCGCCGACCGCATCCGACGCTATTACCAGCGCGAGGCGCGCATCATTGCACCGCCGGTCGAGCTTGCACCGTTCGTGCCACGTGCTGCCGATGACTTCTACCTCGCGGGGGGCCGGCTGGTGCCGTACAAGCGCCTCGATCTGGCGGTGCGTGCCTGTAGTCAGCTCGGTGTGCCGTTGCGCATCTTCGGCGACGGCCGTGATCGTGCGGCACTCGCAGCACTGGCCGGCCCGACGGTCAGCTTCCTCGGGCGCGTCAGCGAAGCCGAGCGGCGCGATCTGATGGCACGCTGCCGTGCGTTCCTGTTCCCCGGCGAAGAAGACTTCGGCATCACCCCGGTCGAGGCGATGGCCGCTGGCCGCCCGGTGATCGCGTACGCGGCCGGCGGTGCACTCGATACCATCGTCGATGGCATCACCGGGCGATTCGTCGCGGAGCAGAGTGTCGCGGCGCTGGTGGCGGCGATCGAGCGCAGCCAGGGTGATGCATACGACCCGGCAGCCATTCGCCAGCATGCCGAAGGCTTCGGCGAGGCACGTTTCGCCGAACAGGTCACGCGGGAGTTGCGGGCTGCCGGTGTGACGCTGCCAGGAGGCCACTGATGGCACCGCGATGGTACCTGCAGCTGCTGCGTGCCGCGTGGCCAGCCATCGCTGCCGCTGCCGTACTCGTCGCCGCGCTCAGCGTGCTGTTGGCCGCGCGCGAACCGGCACGGTATGGCGCCGAGGTGACATTGTTGCTGACGCGCAGCGAAGATCGGCGCTTTGACACCGAAGACGCGCTGGCGTACGACGCGCCGGCAATCATCGCCGGCCGGCCGTTTGCCGCCGCCGTCGCGGCACACCTGGCCAGCCAGGGCGTCGCCGTCGGGGCCGACGATGTACGGGCGATGCTCCGTGCCAGCAATCAGCGCCGCGTCGTGACGCTCGCTGCCAGTGCGACACGGCCCGAACTGGCGCTGGCAGTCAGCGCCGCAGCGCGCGACGTACTCATCGAGCGCGGCCTGATGTTGTGGGCCGACCCACTGGCCCGCCCGGGCGCCACCGGCCTGAATGTGGTGGTCCTCGACCAGAGCACCGCGGCGTCGCGGCTCAATGGCCCGATGGTATGGGCGCGCGACGCAGTGCTGCGCGCCGCGGTCGCTGCCTGGTTGGTCTTCGCGCTGCAACTGGCGATCCGCACGTATCACAACCAGGGAGCACCATGCAACTCGTCGACTTCATAGCCGTCATCCGTCGGCGCTGGTGGATCATCGTGGTGGTGGCCGCGGTCGCCACCGTCAGCGCCTTCGCCTTCAGCCGCCTGCAGGAGCGCCTGTGGCGCTCGGAGGCGAGCTACCTGGTGGTGCCCAACCGCTACGACAACGGCCTGCTCATCGTGCTGCGCGATCGCATGAACAGCTTCCGCTCGGTGGCACTGGCCCCGATCCAGCTCGAAAAGATCAGCGCCGAGTTGCAGCTCGATCGTAGCGCCGACTGGATGTTGCGACACATCGCCATTCAACCCAAACCCGAAGAACAACTGATGGTCATCCAGGTCGACTATCCCGACG
>CAIQIY010000699.1 GCA_903871975.1 uncultured Chloroflexota bacterium
CTGTGCTCGAACAGGCTGTCGCCACCCCGGCGGACATCGGCGCGCGCCCGGGCGTCGACGATGATGCCGATGTCGGCGACGCGCTCCTGCTCGAGCTCGGTGACATACCACGCGTCGTCGCGTCGCGCACTCGCCCGTGCATTGATGCGCCGCGCCGGATCGCCCGGCTGGTATGGCCGCACCCCCAGCATGTCGATGCCGGCACCATCCTGACGCGCCGGCGCCAGCCCGGCGAAGACGCGCGTGCGCCGCGGCCGGAATACGAGCGGCGGCAGCCGCGGCACCTCGGGCACGACCAGCAGGCGCGCCTCGGCGTGGACCACCGCCAGCGCCGGAAACAGCCCGGTGGCTTCGTCGGCGCGACAGCGCACCGCGTCGTAGCGATGCAGGCCGCGCCGCGCCGCGATTCGGTAGCGCACCGTCAGCGATGCACCGGCTGCGAGGTGTGCCGCCGCCCACGGTTGCCCGTCGACCAGCCACGCCCCGGCCGGCAGCTGGTCGTCGATGTGCAACGCCTGTGCCGTCGCGCCAGCGTTGGTCACCTCGAGCACCACCTCGACGGGCTGGCCGACGCTGACGCGATTGGCTGCGAGCCGGCGGGCGACGCGCACCCGCGGCGGCGCCGGCGCCGCCAGGGCACCGGCCGCGACGAACACCAGCGGCATCAGTGCCAGCGCGACCAGGACGCCATTGCGCAGGATCGCCCCCGCCAGCGCACTCGCCAGTGCCAGCAGCAACGGGAATGCCGCCGCCCTCATCGCGCCGGCCCCGCAACCACCGGCACGGCAGTGCTCTGGACGATGCCCTGCAATACCTCGTCGACGGCGCGCCGCTGCATCCACAGATCCGGCACCAGCAAGACGCGGTGCGCCAGTGCCGGCATCACGAATGCCTTGATGTCGTCGGGGATGACGTACCCGCGGCCCGCCAGCGCCGCCCGCACGCGTGCCAGCTTCAGGAGTGCCAGCGAACCGCGCGGGCTCGCGCCGACCGCCACCCGCGCATCGCGGCGCGTCGCGCCGACCAGCGCGACGATGTAGCCCTCGAGGTCGGCATCGACATGCACATCCTCGATGGCGGCCCGCGCCGCCAGCAACGTGGCGGCATCGCCCACCGGCTCGATGGGCAGATCGTCGCTGCGCCGCTCGCGCCGCCGCCGCAAGAGCTCGCGCTCGTCGGCGGCGCTCGGATAGCCGACCGACAGCTTCACCAGGAACCGGTCGAGCTGGGCTTCGGGCAGCGGAAACGTTCCCTCGTACTCGATCGGGTTCTGCGTCGCCAGGACGATGAACGGCTCGGGCAACGCCAGCGTGTCGCCGTCGACGGTCGTCTGCTGCTCCTGCATCGCCTCGAGCAACGCCGACTGCGTGCGCGGCGATGCGCGGTTGATCTCGTCGGCGAGCACCACGTTGCTGAAGATCGGGCCACGCCGCAGCACGAATTGCCCGCTGGCGCGGTCGAGCACATAGCCACCGGTGATGTCGCCCGGCAACAGATCGGGCGTGAACTGGATGCGGCGAAAGCCGAGCCCGAGCGCCGTGGCACAGCTGCGGGCGATCACCGTCTTCGCCAGCCCGGGATTGTCTTCGAGCAGCACATGCCCACCGGCGAGGATGACGGTGAGGATCTGTTCCAGCACTGGCCGCTTGCCGACGACGACACGTTCGAGTGCGTCGACGATGCTGCGGCCATAGGTGGCAACATCAGTCAGGTTCATGCGTGGCTCCTTGTGCGACGCCGGCATCGTCGGCGATGGTGGCAGCGATGGCGTCGGCCACGGCCTGCAGGTCGACATCGAGTGGATGGGCACCGCGGGCGATGCGGCGGTCGGCGTGGTAACTGTCGAGCCCGGCACGCACGAACGCCAGCGCCGCGGCCGGCAGCGCGACCTCGCCGGCGATCAGCCGCGCGCGTGCCTGGCTGACGTCGATGCGCTGCGTCAGGCACAGGTGCTCGATGAGCAGGCTGGCGCAGCGATGGGCCAGCCGCCAGCGCGAGTAGCGGTCGCGCCGGGCGAGGGCGACCAACCGGTGCCAGCCGGCGACACGACCGCCTGGCGGGGGGCTGGCGACGGGGCGTGCGGCGGGCCGCGGCAGCAACCAGGCGCCGCGGATGGCGAGCGTGAGCGCGATGGCCCAGGCGCCGCCCCAGACGAGTGCCTGCGGCAGGCGGTCGAGCAGCTGCCAGGCGAGCCACAGCCCGCCGAGCAGTGGCGTGATCACGGCACGCTCGATGGCGCCACGCGCGGCCAGGCCGCCGATCGCGGCGAGCGCCATGATGGCGCCGACGAGCAGCAGGCGGCGGCTCATGGGCGCCTCGCGGTGCTCTGCGCGATCGCAGCGAAGCAGTCGCGCGCGTGCTGTGCCAGCTGCGCATCGCTGACCTCGGCGCCATACCGGACGCGTTCGAACAATCGCACCAGCTGGGCGATCGCACCGGCATCGATGCCGCGCGCGACCAGTTGTCGCTCGAACTCGCGCGGCGTCACCGCCAGATCGCGCACGATGCCGCGCTCGCTGCGCACGAGCTGCTCCATGTCCTGATAGCACTGGATCACGGCGTCGCGCACGGTGGCGCCGCCCGCCAGCGCGGCAGCAGCGGCATCGGCGTGCGCGGCGATCCGGTGCGTGATGGCGTCGCCGGCCGGCACCACGTGCGGCAGCCGGCGGGACAGCCGCCACACCAGGGCTGCGAGTGCGCCGCCGAGCACGATGGTGAGCAACGGGCTGAGCCAGGCTGGTGGCTGGCGCACCAGCTCGGGCACGGCGGGGAGTGGCTCGGCGAGCGGCGCGTCGTCGGCCGGGGCGGGCGGTGGCGCGGCACCGGGCATCGCACCGCCGCCGGGCTCGGGCTGCCACAGCGACAACACCAGCAGCAGTGCCGCGAGCAGCAGGGCGTAGGGCGGCAGGGTGCGCCACAGCCACTGCCGGAAGCGTGGCGAGATGATCGCGCCGATGATCACCAGCACCAGGCTGAGCCAGACGCTGCCGACGATCAGCGCCACGAGCAGCCCGCCGCCGCGCATGCCCGATCCGCCGCCGGCATCGCCGAACTGCAGCTCGATGCCGAGCGGCCGGCCTTCGGCCAGCTCAAGGCCGGGCATGCCGCCCGCGAGCACCATCAGTGCCACCAACGCCAGCGCGATGGCGCCCAGCAGCCGGCGGCGTACGCTCGGGCTCACGAGGCACCGCCGCTGCCGAGTGCCGCGACGAGCGCCTGGTTGGCCGGCGTGGCGATGCCGAGCCGGGCGCCGAGCCGCACCAACGCGCCGTTGAGTGCATCGACCTCCAGCGGCGCGCCACGCTCGCGGTCGCGCGCCATCG
Source organism: uncultured Chloroflexota bacterium (assembly GCA_903871975.1). Classification (GTDB taxonomy): domain Bacteria; phylum Chloroflexota; class Chloroflexia; order Chloroflexales; family Roseiflexaceae; genus CAIQIY01. Next base: position 3,324 of record CAIQIY010000699.1, read on the forward strand.
ACGAGCGTGCATCGGCCGGGAAGCGCCGTGCCAGCGCCAACGCCGCCTGCACCGGGTCGTCGGCGAAGCGCACTCCACAGGCGTGCGCGATCGCGTGGGCTTCGCGCATCACCGCGGTGATCTGCGCCAGGCTGGTGGCATCGGCGAGCAGCGGGCCGAGCGCGGAGCGGCGCAGCGCACTCACGCCACTCATGCCGCTGGTGAAGATCGCCTTGCGCCACAGCTCGACGCTGATCGTGGGGCTGTGCTGTGCCGTCACGCCGGCGCGCTCGAGCCAGGCGCACAGCTCGGCGGCCCGCTGCGCCGCTGCGCCGTCCGGCTCCAGTGGGCCGCAGACGATGCGCACCGGTGCCGCACCACAGCCGACGACGCCCGGCGCGCGCAGCGTGAGCTCGCAGTACGCCACGCCCGCCAGCACCGCCGCGCGGCCGACGGCCGCTGCCGCGCGCTCGGGCGCCTCGATGCCGTTCTGCACCGTCAGCACCGCGGTCTCCTGCGTCAGCACCGGCGCGAGCGCGGTCAGCGCCGCGTCGAGGCTGTAGGTCTTCACCGCCAGCACCACCGCGTCGGCCACGCCGAGTGTCGCGGGGTCGTCGCTCGCCACCACCGGCGCGACCAGCGTGCTGGTGGCACCGCGCTCGAGCCGCAGGCCGTGGTGCCGCAATGCTGCGAGCTGTGCGCCGCGCGCCACGAAGCCGACGCTGGCGCCTGCCCGCTGGAGCGCGCCGCCGAGCCAGCCACCGACCCCGCCGGCGCCTACCACCAGGATGCGCATCGGCGCCTCCTCACGCGTGTGGCACGCCGCGGGCCAGCTCGTCGAGCGGGATTCGTCGCTCATGACGGCTGGCCAGGTCGCGCCACACCACCTCGCCGCGCGCGCACTCCTCGGCGCCCACCAGCACCAGCACCGCCGCGTCGCGGCGCAGCGCGTCGCGCAGATTCGCGGCAACGCTCCGCTGGCGCACATCGACACACGCCGCATGGCCGGCATCACGCAGTCGGCGCGCGACCTCGAGCGCATACGGGTGGCTGTCATCGTCGCTGGCCGCCACCAGGATGGCCGCGGCAGGTTCCGGCACCGGCAAGGCTCCGGCAGCCACCACGCGCTCGATGCCGTAGGCAAAGCCGACGGCCGGCGTGGCATGGCGACCGCCCAGCGCGGTCACGAGATCGTCGTAGCGCCCGCCGCCACACAGTTGCATGCCGGCAGCATCATAGATCTCGAAGATCGGCCCGGTGTAGTAGTGCAGGCCCCGGCCGATGCCGAAGTCGACATCGAGCCGCTCGGTCGCGACGCCATGTGCTGCGACCAGGCGAAACACCGTGCGGAGCTCGTCGAGCGCCACGGTGGGCAGCCCGGCCGCCGCCAGCAATGCCTCGGCCTGCGCGATCGCCGCCTCGGCCGGGCCATGGATGCCGCTGAGTTCGGTCAGCACCGCCACCGCCCGATCGATGCGCGGCTGTGGATCGTCGCGCCGCAGCTTGCGCACCAGACGGCCGACGATCTCCTCGGGCGGGCGGGTGCCAAACCGCAGATTGACGCCGATCTCGCGCAACGAATGCAACAGGAGCCCTTCGGCCGTCCGATCGTCGATGCCCTCGAGCAGCGCGGCGTCGAATGGCGCGGAGCTGCCGGCGTTCAACCGCTGGCGCAGCCCCTCGATGTCGCCCGTGCGCATGCGCTCGAGGCTCCAGAGCAACACGCCCTGGGTGCGCTCGGTCAGGCCGAGCGCCGCCAGCACGGCACGCACCAGCCCGATGTGGCCGATGCGCACGCGAAACTGCGTCACGCCGGCCGCCGTCAGCCCGGCGCACGCCAGCGCGATGCACTCGGCATCGGCGCGCGGTGGCGGGGCGCCGATCAGCTCGACACCGACCTGGGTGAACTGGCGATAGGTCAGCCGCTGTGGCCGCTCGTAGCGGAACACCGGCCCGGCGTAGCGCAGCCGCAGCGGCGCCGGCTGGTCTTGCAGCCGTGCGACGTACGCGCGCAGCACCGAAGCCGTCATCTCGGGCCGCAACACCAGATCGCGCCCGCCGAAGGCAAATTCGTACACCTTGCCGACGAGTTCCTCGCCGAGCTTGCGCGAGTACAGGTCGCGCTGCTCGATGATCGGCACATCGATCGGCGCATAGCCGTGCAACTCCAGCACTCGCTCGATCCGCCCGATCGTCGCAGCCTGCGCGGCATACTCCAGTGGCAACATGTCGCGCATGCCACGCACTGGCTCGATTGACCCACTCACACGTGCCTCCCCACCCGGCATTTCGCCGCATTCTACCCGATACCGGCCGGATGCGGCAACCCCACGCATGCGGTGGCGCGGGTCACCCCATCGCTTGCATCGCCGTCGCCACCCCGGGTGTGCGGGGTACTGCACTGCGACACCGGCTGCTGCGGCGTGGTGCCAGGCGCCGGCGCAGGGGTTGGGTGCAGAGCAGTGTGTGGCATCGCCTGGCCGTGCGCAGCACGTAA
>CAIQIY010000700.1 GCA_903871975.1 uncultured Chloroflexota bacterium
ATCTCGCGGTGCGTGCGCGCCGGATCACTGGCGTCGAGCAACAGGTGCTCGCCATCGGGGAATGGCATGAAGTACGATGGCTTCTTGGGGTAGACAGCGAATCCATGTCGTGCCAGCTCGAGCGTCTCGATGATTTCGGGGCGCATCAGGCTCATCGAGTACGAGGCCACCGATACCCGATAACCCGGGTGAATTGCTTCGGTCACCGCCGCACCGCCCACAACGCCCGCACGCTCGAGCACCGTCACGCGCTGCCCGGCGCGGGCCAGATAGCAGGCTGCGACCAGCCCGTTGTGTCCGCCGCCGATGATGACGGCGTCGTAGTGAGTGGTCATGTCGTCCCTCGCTGGAGATAGTCGCACAACAGCCCATGAAAATGATGGACCCCGTTCTCACGGGTCACCGAGTATCGCCCGGTATGGTACGACCGCGATCGGAGCCGCGCGTACACCGCCTCGCAGATCTCGATGTCCTCGTGCTGGATCACGTCGCTGAACTTGAACGAGGCGTGTATGTCTCGCTCTGTGTCGGATCGATCACTGTCGAGGACATACCACTCGAAGATCGTCAGGGTACGATCTGGCCCGAGTGGCACGATGATGTTGATCTGCAGGTTGTCGGGGTAGATGTTGAGCATCAGATTGGGAAAGAGCCAGTAGTACAATGCCATCGCACCAGCGCCATCGTCAGGATCGCTGCGATAGGGCGAATCGGTGGTTGCACGGATGGGTGCGTGTTGTTTTGAGTACTGATTGAATGTTTCGACACGATACTGTCGATAGTCGATCGCCTTGTACAGGCCAGGATGTGCCAGTGGAATGTGGTAGCCTTCGAGGTAATTGTCGACGTAGACCTTCCAGTTGCAGGCGATCTCGTAGTCGACGCGCTTGTAGAACTCCATGCGCGCCAGTGGCAGATGGGACGTCTCGGCCGGAATCGCGCCGAGCACGTGCTCGAGCGATGGGGCGGCCGGATCGAGGTTGACGAAGATGAACGGGCCCCAGCTGGCGACGCGGACCGGTGTCAGGCCATGCGCAGCGCGCTCGAAGCAGCGCACGCCATCGAATTCGGGGGTCGTGAGCAATCGGCCATCGAGGCCATAGGTCCAGCCATGATAGCTGCATTGCAAGGCGCGTCGATTACCGCTGCCGTGCGCGACCGCGCCGGCACGGTGGCGACAGACGTTGTAGAACGCATGCATGCCGCCGTCGCTGGCCCGTGTCACCACGATGGGCTCATCGAGCACCTCGCAGGTGAAGAAATCGCCGGGTTGGGCGAGCTGGCCCAGGTGCCCGACCAGTTGCCAGGTTCGGCCAAAGACACGCTCGCACTCGAGCGGCAGCATCGCCGGATCGGTGTACCAGCGTGCCGGAATGGTCGTCGCCTCGGCAAGGTCCGGGTTGAAGCGGAATGCGCCCGGATCCATCGCACACCTCCATGGCAGCCCCCACACGCGGCTGGCTGTCGCCCATCCTAGCAAGTGCATTGCGCGCTGTCAATGAACACAGTGCGCGGCGCGCTGCCCCACAGTTCACCATGGCTCGCCACGAACGACTTGCGGCCGTCGGGAGCACTGCAGCACGCAGCGTGAGCCGCGCCACGGCGCGCATCGGTGCCTCGGCAGGCACGATGGCTGTGGCCGGCACAGCCCCCTTCCTCGGTCGCGTGCTCTCCGCTCATCAGCGCTACTGCATACGATACAGTGGCTGAATTGCACCCAGCGCGCTGCAGACTGTACGTCGGGGCCGGTCGCGCTCGATCAACAGCTTACTTGGCTGATGTGGGTTGACGGTGATCCCATAGCCATGATCATCGCAGCATATGCTCAACCCTGCCGCGTCGCACCCGGATTCACCGCCGAATCGTTGTGTGCCATGCGGTTGCTGCACCGCAGTGCCGTACGCGACAACCGCCGTACTCGCGATCTGACCGGATGATCGGCTCGTCAGAATCACTTCGTGCCATCGATAGTCGACTGAAATGCCATCGAGTCAGAAGGTTCATCATTGCTCGGACGCGCTTTGCCTGCACATCCATCGCGCCAAAATGCTGTTATGATGATAGAGAATCAATGGATGCGCCTGATTGACGCCAATGCCCGATGCTGCATCGGCGACGTGCTACCTGGATGGAATACATCGCGGTGCCGCAACTCGTCACAATGCTGATCGATACACCTGTCCGAACGACCAGAGGAGTCACTGATCATGCACGATCATGTCAATGCCGAATACGTCTGGGTGGAACCGAGCCGGTATGCTGCCGGATTCTGGATGATGCGCACACTGGTGACCAACGCGATGTACCGTGCAGCGATCGATGCCGGTGCATGTACGCGTGCGGCTGGTGCGTTGAGTGCCCGGCTCGACGATCCGGCGTATGCCGATCATCCGGTGGTGAACGTCAGCCGCGCCGACGCGCTGACATACGCCGCGTGGGTTGCCGGCCGGCTGCCGACCAGCGCCGAGTGGACGGGCGCATCGCGCGGCAATACCAGCCGGAGCTATCCCTGGGGGAATCGCATGCCAGACGAGCTGCGCGCGAATTTTGGCCGACACATCGACGACACGACGCCGGTGGGGCGCTATCCTGCCGGTGCTGCACAATCCGGCGCGCTGGACCTGGCGGGCAACGTGTGCGAGTGGGTCGTGGCACCGCTGTATACCGTGCGCGGTGGCTCATTCCGCTCGAGCGCCAGCGATCTGCGCTGCATGGAGGCGAGCGTCAGCCACGAGGATCTGCGCAGTATCCTCGTCGGGTTTCGTGTTGTGCGCTCGGCAGGTGCTGCACCCTGAGCAGCCGTGGTGTGCCGCCATGTGTCGTATAATGCGCCGACGACGATGCGGGAGGAAGCATGCGATTTGGCGCACACATGTCGATCACCGGCGGCCTGGAGCGTGCCATCAGCGATGGGTTGCGCGCTGGCTGCGACACCGTGCAGCTCTTCACGAAGAACCAGCAGCAGTGGCGCGCCAAGCCGCTGGGCGACGCCGAGGTTGTGCGGTTTCGCGCAGCGACCGAACAGAGCGGCCTGGGGCCGCTGGTCGTCCACGACTCTTACTTGATCAACCTGGCGTCGCCAGATGATGCACTGTGGCAGAAATCGTGCACCGCATTTGCCGATGAACTCGATCGTTGTGCAGCGCTCGGCATTCCATACCTGGTGACACACCCCGGCGCGCATGTTGGCTCAGGCGAGGCAGCCGGGCTGGCGCGCGTCGCCAACGCCATCAGCCGCCTGCTCGATGCCGGTCACGGCACCGGCGTGATGATTCTGCTCGAGACCACTGCCGGGCAGGGGACATCGCTGGGCTGGCGCTTCGAGCAGCTCGCCGAGCTCTTGCGCGCCGTCGGCGCCCCCGAGCGGGTAGGCGTCTGCATCGACACCTGCCATCTGTTCGCCGCGGGCTACGATCTGCGCACACCCGAGGCATACGCTGCGACGTTTGCCGAATTCGAGGCAGTGATCGGCTGTGCCGCGATCAAGGCCATCCATGTGAATGACGCGCAGCGCGACCTGGGTAGCCGGATCGACCGACACGCCCACATTGGTGACGGAACGCTCGGCCTCGCAGCATTCCGTGCGCTGGTGAACGACCCGCGGCTGGCCGGCCTGCCGGCGATCCTCGAGACGCCGAAAGGCGATGATCTGGCCGAGGACATCACCAACCTCGCGGTGCTGCGCGGGCTGGTCGATGCGTGATACCTGACGATCGCGCGCCAGACCGTGCGATCGATGCGATGATGGAGCTCGCGATGAAACAGGACCTCGATCGGCTGATGGCGGAGCGCGACATCGATGCATTCGTCGTCGAAGGCCCCGACGGGCTGGAGTCGGCCAATCCCGACTACGCGTATTTTGTCGGTGCACGCCACCTGCCGGGGCTCGTGCTCAAGCGCCGCGGCGCACCGGCGATGCTGGTCCATGGCGTGATGGAGCGCCAGGCTGCCGCCGAGACCGGCCTGGTGCTGATACCGCGCGACCGCTGGGACATGCGTGCGATTCGTGCTGCGCTGCCGGATCCGCTCGCGGCACAGGTCGAGTATCGCCGGCAGATGTTCACCGATCTTGGCATCGTCGGGCGCGTGGCCTGCTACGGCTCGGTGAAGGCCGGGCCACATCTGGCGCTGTGGCAGGCGCTGGCTGCGCGCATGCCCGAATTGACGGTCGTCGCCGAACTCGAGGGGAGTATCCTCGATGTCGCGCGGGCCACCAAAGACGCCGACGAGATCGCCGCGATGCGGCGTGTCGGCCAGAAGACCGCCGAGGTGGTCGCGAGCGTGGTGGCATGCATCCGTGCCGGGCGCATACGTGATGGCGTGGTCGTCGATGCCGCCGGCGAGCCGATCACCATCGGACGCATCCGTGGGTTGATCGGGCGCGAACTGGCGGCGCGGCAACTCGAGGCTGGCCACACCATCGTTGCGCAGGGCAGCGACGCCGGTCTGCCGCACGCACTGGGCCGCGATGCCGAAGCGCTCCGGC
>CAIQIY010000701.1 GCA_903871975.1 uncultured Chloroflexota bacterium
ACCGAGGGGCGTGGCAGCGGTTGCATCGTGCTCCGCTCGAACTGCATGAATACATTGTTCCAGATCTCGACGTAGTCGGGATCGTCGGAATTGACGCCGTCAGCCCGCATCGCCTGCAGATCGTCGCCGATGTAGACCGTGATTTCGCTGCATGGCCCGCATGGCCCGGTATCGGCCATGACCCAGAAATTGTCCTTCTCGCCGAACCGCAGCACTCGTTGTGGATCGGCACCCGCCGCAATCCAGTGCGCCGCTGCATCGTCGTCGGCTGCGACGCGCTCGTTCCCCTGAAAGACGGTGAACCAGAGCCGCTCGACGGGTAGCCCGAAGACCTCGGTGAGCAGCGTCCAGGCCATTGGGATCGCATCGGCCTTGAAGTAGTCACCGAACGAGAAGTTGCCCAGCATCTCGAAGAAGGTGTGATGGCGCGGCGATGGCCCTACTTCTTCGAGATCGTTGTGCTTTCCCGAGACGCGCAGGCACTTCTGGGCGGTGACAGCGCGACGGTATGGCCGCTGCTCGAGGCCGAGGAAGGTGTCTTTGAATGGCACCATGCCCGAGTTTGCGAACAACAGCGTCGGATCGTTGCCAGGCACGAGCGATGCACTCGGCACTCGGGTGTGACCGCGTTGTGCGAAGAACTCAAGAAATGATTCGCGGATGGCCGCGCTCGCCATGGGCTTCATGCCGTCACTACCCTTCAGGTCAAACCGATTGACGCGCCATTGTACCCAGCGCACCGAATGCCGTCAACCGCATGTCGCACAAGGCGCTCACGGCTGGCGCGCCAGCCGCCGTGCGACCAGCGCTGCGATGCGCTCGTCGCTGATGAGCGTGTCGAGACCGCTGCCGGGAAACTGCCGCGCCCAACGATACAGGGTGGCGAGCGCCACAGGATCGCGCGGGTGAATCGCCGGCTCGGCACACACGGTGCCGAATGCATCGACGACTGCCCGTGCGATTCGCGTGTGGTAGTGCTCGAGCACCATCACCGGGCCAGCGCCCGCCGCCCAGGCTTCGCGATACCAGCGCATCGCGTTGAGCCAGACGACCCGACTGCGCGGATACCCCGACGCCATGAGATTCCACGGGTCACCGTCGCGTTGGTCGCCACCGCGCCGGAAGTCCGTGCGCAACACCACTGCCGGAAGGTCGAGCATCTTGGCCATCATGAACTCGACGACGGTACCGGAATCCAGTTCCAGGCCATCGAAGTTCAGCAGAATCAGATCAGCCTCGATGATGGCCCGCAGATCGACGTTGCGGACATCGACCGAGCGATTGCCGACTGATTCGAGATGTTGCGGCAGCACACACTGCAGCGCGCCGTGACTCTCGCGATCAATGGCAGCGGCGAGCAACACGTTGCCGCTCAGATCCTTGTGGTCGAACAGGTCGCCGGCGAAGTATATCCGCTGTGGATCGTTCATGATACTCCTCACGATCGTCTCGTGTGACAGGGTGGCGCGTCGCCCGCCAGCTCAACGCAGCCCGCGCACGCGCGCCAGTTCGTCGCCGAGCAGGCCGAGAAGCACCATCTCATCGCCGTGGTCCTCGAATCGGGCGCGCTCGAACCACTGCACCATGATGGTGCGGCCGTCGGCCAGCGTCTGTGGTTGTGCCTCGCCGAGCGGGTAGCCGAACAGCGCCAGGCTCTCGGCATCGCTGAAGCCGGGGCGCCCGTCGCTCTCGATCCCGCTGGCGCGCCAATGCACCAGAAACGCACCGCAGACATTGCGGCCGGTCGCTTCGAAGAAACGACAGCCCACGATCGGCGGATTCGGGCCGGCACCGTACCAATCGATGCCCACCGCACGCAGCAGCTGGTCGCCCAGGCGTGTCAGTTGGACCTGTGACCCGGCCGGCGCATCGGGATGAAACTCGAACCGATGGCGCTCAAAATACTGCACCAGGCGATCGCCCGCCTGCGGATCACGCTCGACGAACTCCCGGCTGATTGGATAGCCGAACGCCGCCAGTGCACCATGTTGCTCCCAGAACGCCTGAAAGGCGCCCCGCAACGAATGCTGTGTCTCGGGAAACCAGCGGCTCGTGCCATCAGGCGTCTCCGCCGCGAAGTTGGCACGCTCGTCGGGGGCAAAGCGGCCATCAAGCCACACCCGTCCGAGCGCGGTACCATTGACGCTCGCCCGTAGCTCCAATGTGCGGCCGGCCTGATCCGTCGCCAGCAGGACATACGTTCCGGGCGCCAGCCCGGACAAGCGAAAGCGCCCGTCGGCGTCGAGTGGCACCGGCGTCGTGTCGTCGAGCAGCAGTGTCACAGGCCAGGCCGCATCGCGGATCTGCCCCTCGATCACCGAGCGTTGCAGCAATTGTGGGTCATCGACCAGTGCCAGCGCCCGCTGGAGATCGACGCGACCGTACCCGCTGCGCTCATCGGGCCCGGGCGCATCGACGTCATCGGCGCCGAGGCGCAACACATCGGCGAGCTGGTCGGCCGTCAGGGCATCGCGTCGGCCGAGGACGAGTGCGGCGACGCCGGCGACCTGCGGGCTGGCGGCGCTGGTGCCATCGGCAGACTCGTAGCCATCGCCCTGCAGGCGCTGCCAGGTGGTGCTGAAGATCTGGACGCCGGGCGCCGCGAGGTCGATGTACGGACCGGACGTCGAGAATGATGCGACGTTGCTGTCGCGGTCGAGTGCGGCAACCGACAGCACTTCGGGGAAGGCGGCCGGGTAACTGGCCGGGCCATCGGCACCATCGTTGCCGGCGGCGGCGACGATCAATGCGCCGCGGCTGGTGGCATATTGGACTGCCTCGTGCAACACGCGCGATTCCGTGGGACCGCCGAGCGCCATGCTGATGATCCGTGCGCCATGATCGACCGCCCAACGAATGCCGAGCGCGATCGTCGCATCATCGCCGCGGCCGCGCCGATCGAGCGCCTTGATGGGAATGATCGGGCACGACCAGCACACGCCGGTGATGCCGACTCCGTCGTCACCAGTGGCGGCCGCCAGCCCGGCGGTGTAGGTGCCGTGGCCATCATCATCGCGTGGATCATCATCGAGTGATACCAGATCGATGCCGGGGAGCAGTTGTTGCTTGAGGTCGAGGTGCGTCGGCGATACTCCCGAGTCGATGATGGCGATTGGCACCGCCGCGCCGGTGGTCTGATCCCAACCCGATGGTGCGCTGATCGCCGTCAAGGCCCATTGCCTGGCGAGCATCGGATCGTTGGGCAGTCGCTGCCGCACACGCCAGCGGTTTGGCTCGGCATACCGAACATCGACGCTCGCGAGGAGCACGCGACTCACCTGTTCGGGTGACGATCCTGTGGCAAACCGCACGCGATAGGCGTCGCCGCCGAGCGGCAATGCTGCCACCGCGCCAACGCGCTGCAGTGCCTCGGCCAGCGTGGATCCGGCATGGCGTGGTCGGGCACGATGGTTCAACGCGATTCCCGAACGCACGCCGATGACTACTTCGCCGGAGCGGGCGTATGTGGCGCCAGGCATTGCCGACACCGTGTGCGGCAGCACCATGACGAACAGCAGCAAGATCCAGCCGGCACCGCGTATGGGCGGGCATGGTCGTGTCGTCATACCGTACACTCCTGCATCACACGCTGCAGTGTCGTGGTGCCGAGCCGTGCCGCTGTTGCATCATGCTGTCCGGCAGCGGCGAACATCACGCCGAAGAACAGCGCCCAGCCTCGCGCACGCCGGATGGTCGCCGCCGACGCCGATTGTGTCAACATCGCGTGCCGCGTAGGCCCATCGGCGACGAGCATCCACCACGCCGCGAGATCAGTCGCGGGGTCGCCGGCGCACAGATCCCCCCAATCCAGCAGCGCAGCAATCTGGTCATCGGCGATCAGGAGATTGCCCGGGTGCAGATCGCCATGGATCCAACACGGTGCGACATCGATCGGCGTCGCAATTGCCTCGTGCCACGCGGCACGGCAGGATTGCACCGCGATGCCGCTGATCTGTGCCGCGCCGGCCACACGCGCCTCGAATGCATCGCTGCGCGTGTGGAGCGCAACGCCGCGCAGCGGATTGAGCGGGGCGTCGGTTGGTGCGGGCTGATGGAGCGCGTTCAGCGTGGCGGCGAGCTGACTACGCGCAGTGGGGCCCAGCGACACACCACTGGCGGGCACGCCGTCGTACCACGGGACGATGCTCCAGTGCCAGGGATAGCCGGCGCCCGGCACACCACACCAGATGGGTGCCGGGATCGGCACCGGCAGGCGTGGCGCCAGCACGGGTAGCCAGTGCTGTTCATGCAACACCAGGTCAGCCGCGAGCGCGCGCCGCGGCAGTCGCAGCACTGCGTGCTCGCCGATCCGCCAGAGCGCATTGTCCCACCCGTGGCCGATGCTCTGCAACGCTGTGCCACAGAGGTCGGGCCGTTGCGCGGCGAGCAGCCGCTCGACGAGCGCGCGATCGATGATGATGTCAGCGTCCGGGGGCCGACTCATAAGCACACTGGTCCCCTCTACACGCCCGACAATGCCCGATCAGCGCGCCGATCCGTCCGGCCCCTGGTACAGGCGCTCGCGGATCGTCGCGACATCACGGCGCAGCCGTGCGTCGCTGTTCAACTCTTCGGTCACTTTGTCGAACCCATGAATCACCGTCGTGTGATCACGCCCGCCGAGGAGCTGCCCGATGTCGACCAGGCTGAGACCAGTCTCCTCACGGAGCAGGTACATCGCCACCTGTCGTGGCAATACGACGCTCTGACTGCGACTGCGCCCCTGCAGCGTTCGTAGCTCGACCCCGTAATGTGCGGCAACTTCGCGGATGATCACGTCGGGCGAGATGCGACGCTGGCCCGCGGTGTTCAGGATCTCGGCGAGCGCCGCTCCGGCAACCTCGACGGTGATGGCACGCTCGCTCAACTGGGCTACTGCTGCGACTCGGTTGAGACATCCCTCGAGCTCGCGAATGTTGCTCTGCACGCGGCTCGCCAGGAAATCGATCACTTCGGCTGGAACATGCGCGGCGATCTGTTCGGATTTGGCGCGTAGAATCGCAGTGCGCGTCTCGAAGTCGGGGAGCTGGACATCGACGATCAGCCCCCATTCGAATCGGGAACGCAAGCGCTCTTCGAGCGTTACAATCGCTTTCGGTGGACGATCCGACGAGATGACGATCTGCTTGCCGGCAGAATGCAGGGTGTTGAATGTGTGGAAGAACTCTTCCTGCGTGCCATCTTTGCCAGCGATGAACTGGATATCATCGATCATCAAGATATCAATATTGCGGTAGCGATGGCGAAAATCTTCGGTTTGCTGGCGGCGAATCGCGTTGATGAGATCATTGGTGAAGCGTTCGCTGGATACATACAACACATTGATGTCGGGATTGCGATCGATGGCGCGATTCCCGATCGCGTGCAGCAGGTGTGTCTTGCCGAGGCCAACGCCACCGTAGAGGAAGAGTGGGTTGTACGCTTGAGCGGGGTGTTCGGCCACAGCGAGGCAGGCGGCATTGGCGAGGCGATTACTGGATCCCACGATGAATCGATCGAAGGTATAGCGCGGGTTGAGCATACCCTGGGCGCCACCCGTAAAACTCAGTTGCTGCACCGCAGGTGCTGTAGCATCACTGATCGGAGCGGGATCGGCGGGCGGATCCGTGCGCACAGCATCGGCAGGCGCAGCCATCTCGCCCGACAGCGTCCGTTGCTCGATGATCACCACCCGTACATCGATCGGCTCGCCGGTGTGCAGGCTGAGCTGATCGCGGATGGCGGCGATGTAGCGATTCTCGATGCGCTCCTTGGCGAAGCTGCTGGGCACACCCACCAGCGCGATGTTGTTCTCGATCGCGAGCAGTCGTGCCGGGCGCAGCCACGTCGCAAACTCGACGCGCGTCGTCTGGATCTGCAGCGTACCCAGCGTCGTCGCCCAGATGCGTGGAATGTCCACTTCGTCCTCCGCCACCGCTCAGCTGGATGGTCACCGTGGCTCGCGACCGATCGGCGCCGACCGACCGGCATTGGACAGCCATCACGCGGTGGATCATCCGTAGCCCCCACTATACCCGATGCGGGTAGTCGACACAAGCAGCCCTGAGGGCATCACCGGGGCTGATGCAACGAAGCGCCGGCGGTCGACAGCGCGGCACGCGAGCGTTGCAGTGCTGCCAGGTGTGTTGCTCCTGCACGCGCAGTGAGGCCACACACCATGCTGGTAGCGCTGCGCTCCGCGACGGTGCATCAGCCCTGGGGTAGCAACGGTATGCGACGCAGCGCTGCTCCGAACCGTGCCAGCGGTGCACGGCATCGCGTGGCGCCCCACCCATGCGGCCGCGGCGCAGGGGGCGCCGGCAGGCATGGATCGTGGCCCGCTACTGTGAAGAAGCAGGAGTGTCGCACAGCATGCGGTGATGACGTCGCGGCGTTGCATTGGCAGAGCCCCGCCCGACGGCGCATGCGTCGGTATGTCGCCTGCCCGCTTGCAGTATACTGGACGCCGCAGCACAGCCGAATCGCGCCGATGCCGGCTCGTCAGAATGCGGTATTCGGCGCAGAGCGATGGTACGTGCGCTGCATGGAGTGACCATACGGCAAGGATGTGCGTCGGGGGGTACCATGATGCAGGACGGGACAGACACCATGCGCGAGCGTGTCGCCGATATCCGGCGGCGCATCGCGCTGGCCTGCCAGCGAGCTGGGCGCGACATCGCGACAGTGCGGCTGATCGCGGTGACCAAGACCCACGATGCCGCGACGGTTGCCGACGTGCTCGCCGCTGGCGTGACTGACGTCGGTGAGAACCGCGTGCAGGAAGCGGATGCCAAGATTGCGGCATTGGCGGCGCATCAGCCGGCAGCGGTGTGGCACCTGATTGGGCATCTGCAGCGCAACAAGGCGCGCCGCGCCGCGCTGCTGTTCACCACCATCCATTCGATCGACAGCGTCGATCTCGCCGCTGCGGTGGCGCGCCACGCCGCTGCCGCCGGCCGAACGCTCGACATCCTGTTGCAGGTGAACGTCAGTGGCGAAGCCAGCAAGGAAGGCTTTGACCTGCAGCACTGGCATGACGAGCCGGCCCGGCTGGCCGCGTTCCTCGGGGCAGCGCGCAGCATCGCGTCGCTCACAGGCACGCGCATCATCGGCATGATGACGATTGCACCGCTGAATGCCGATCCCGAGGCGGCGCGGCCGGTCTTTCGCTCACTGCGCAGCCTGCGTGATGTTGTGCGGTCGCAGGCACCCGAGATCTGCTGGGACGAGCTCTCGATGGGCATGACCGACGATTTTGAGATCGCCATCGAGGAAGGGGCGACGATGGTGCGCATCGGTCGCGCGCTCTTCGGTGCGCGGCCGGCGCCACACGGCGGGGGATGATCGCGCCCGTGCGCGCTCGCCGGGCGCCCCGCCTGCGAGGCATGGCCGATCGCGAGCCTGCTCCGGATACTGCCATGGTGTGGGATGCATGGCGGCCAGCGTGCACCGCTATTCGATGAGTGCATGCTGCTGCCACGCTCGCAGCGTGGCGGCGGCCCGTCGCGCACTGGTCGTCAGCCACGGCAGCGCGGTCGAGGCAGCGTCTCGCGCATGGGCTCATTCGCGTTGACGAACCCTGTATCCCGCCCGCCCGCCAGCTGCGGGCTCCGCGGATCGCCATGTGGTATACTGCGACGGGGTGCGCGAGACGAACATCAGGGTATCATGAGCGAATCATCCAGCACTATGGCAACGCGCTATCAGATCGGCACGATTGCCATCGAACCCAATATCATTCTGGCACCGATGGTCGGTGTCACCGATAGTGTCTTTCGGCGCATGATCCTGGGATTAGGTGGCTGTGGCCTCGTGAGCAGCGAGATGACCAACGCCGCGAGTGTGAGCGCGCGTGCCGCTCGACGCCACCACCAGCTCGACTTTCTGCCCGAAGAGCGCCCGATCACCATTCAGCTGAGCGGCAACGATCCCGATCTCGTCGCGCGTGCTGCGGCGAGCGTCGAGCAGCTCGGTG
>CAIQIY010000702.1 GCA_903871975.1 uncultured Chloroflexota bacterium
CCCTTCCAGTTCCTTCGTGTGCACAATAATTATACGGTGTACAGTTATTTGTGTCAACTACCGGCCGAGCCTGCCCCATACCGCTCGTGGCGCCACGCCGGCGCACGCCTGCTCGTCGCGGCACGCCGCCGGAAATCCCGAACTCGGTGATCTTGCCCGATATCGCGGCCGCCACGCATGCCGTCCATCGGCAAGGCTGGGTAGGGGATCTGTCATTCATTCTGCGGCTATAGGGGGAGCGCAGCGCCGCCCGGGCCGATGCGAACGCCCGCGCAGTATGGGCGTTCGGGCGCCGGCGATGCTCCCGGTGCGTGGCGTAGCGCATGGCTGGCCGGCGACACCACGATGTGGTGCCGCTGGCCGACGGCGCCCGCGGGGCGCCGGGCTCGCACTGGTGGGGCTGCGGTGCGCCGGGCGCGCTGTGCCAACGGCGCGGCGGTGGGATGGAGCGCGGCCGCCGTGCCGGGTGATCACCAGTGTTCGGTGCCTGGTTCACCCTTGAACGGGCCGATCAGCTCCGCCGTGATCCAGCCGCCATAGTAGTCGCCCGGCTGCGGGCGCACCACCTCACCGTCGATGTCGCAGGCATCGACGCGCCCCGGATAGAACGCGATCGCGCCGGCCAGCGCCTGATACGGCGCGCGCGGCGCAGGATACAGCCAGCCACACTGGTCGCTGGAGCGTTGGCCGAGCGTCAGGTTCACGTAGTGCGCCACGCCCTTGTATTCGCAGAACGACTGGCGCGGCGCGATGTGTAACAGATCGCGCCGCACCGCCTCGGCCGGGACATACCACGTCGGTGGATGGAACGTCTCGAGCACGCGCCAGCATGCCAGACTGTCGGCGATGCACACCCCACCAAACCAGACACGTACATGCCGCGAGCTCGCCTCAAGGCGGGGCGGCCGCGGGTAATCGGCGACGCGTTCCATCGGCTCGGCCTCCTCAGCTGCGCAGGCTCAGCGCCCCGGCTCGAGCCACAGCGTTGCCACTGCCGCCGCCGCGATGCTGGCGCGGCTCCAGAGCCTCGGGTCATAGCGCACCTCGAGCCCGGGCTGCACGAAGTCGGCGTAGTGCGGGCTCCCCGGCTGGCCCGACTGGCCCACCGGCTGGATGCTGCGGCTCTGATCCCAGTCGTGCAGATCGCAGATCTGCCGATACGACGGTGCGACGTAGGCCGGCAGCCCGGCGTACTCGCGCGGGAAGTTGGCCATGTTCACCGTATCGAGGTCGCCGCCGAGCGGGAACGGGCCACGATTGAGCAGCCGCGACAGCGGCGCCAGCGAGCCGAGCGCATGGCGTAGATCGAGGCGATGCGATGTGCCGAAGCGCCAGTGCTCGACGTGCGAGCCATGCTCGGCGACGATCTCGCTCAGCGCAGTCGCCCAGGCTTCGGCGAGCACCGTCTCGATCGTCGTTCCCGGTGGCAGCATGCGCGGTTCGCCCGCCGCCAGCTGGTCCAGCAATTGCGGCAGCGTCCGTTGCATGAAGTCGTAGCCCGGCAACGAGGCGAACGCCCCCAGGCCGATCTCGGCGCGCATCGTGGCGGCGACATCGGCGAATGCCGCCTTGAGCAAGCGCTGACGCAGGTGCGCGTAAATCAGGCCGGCGGCGCTGTCAGCCGTCAGATCGCCGTCCCAGGCGGCCAGAATGGCGCGCGCCTGGCGGGCGATCAGCGTCGGCGTCGGCAGACGGCCGACCAGTGCCGCGATCTGCATGCCCGGCACGCTGTAGCGGTCGGCGTGGATCCTGGCGAAGGTCTCGCGGTCATGGCGTTCGGTGCCGAGCAGCAGTTCGCGGATGCGGTCGGCGCGATACCCGTTGAGGTATTCGCCGGGGATGTGCGACTCGTCGGCGACGATGCGATTGTTGGCGTGGACGATCAGGCCATCGGCGGGATCGTACGCGTGGGGCAGTGCTTCCGGCGGCACCATGCCGTCCCATTCATAGGTGCTGACCCAGCCCGGCACCGGCAGCCGGCCATCGTGCCGCGGTCGGCGTGGGATGTCGCCGGCCAGCTGGTAGCCCACGTGGCCAGCCATGTCGGCGTAGCTGAAGTTCTGCGCCGGCGCCGACCAGTCGCGCAGCGCGGTACGGAAGCTGTCCCAATCATGGGCGCGGTTGAGGTTGAACGCCGCCTCGAACAGCCGGCCCGGCTGTAGCGCCGTCCAGCGCAACGCCAGCGGCGCCTCGGTCGCGCCGGCACCGATCAGGCGATTGATGATCGGGCCGTGGCGGGTGATCAGCACGTCTTCGATGTGGACCTCGGCACGGCCGCGCACCACGATCTCCTCGCGTACCAGCTCGGCCTGCTGCCATGTGCCGTCGACCTCGTAGCGCCGGCCGGTGGAGTCCTGCGGATCGAACCGCTCGAGGTACAGATCCTGCACATCGTTCATGCCATTGGTCACGCCCCAGGCGATGTGCTCGTTGTGACCGATGATCACGCCCGGCATGCCGGGGATGCTGGCGCCGGTGACGTGGAACCCACCGCCGTGCAGGTGGTTTTCGTACCACAGGGCGGGGATGGTCACGGCCAGATGCGGATCGTTGGCGAGCAACGGTGCCCCCGATGTGCTGCGCGCGCCGGCGACGACCCACGAGTTGCTGCCCTGGCCGGCGACATCGGCGAGGTAGCGCCGGGCGCCGGCGGCGAGCTGCAGCGCAGCCGCGCCGAGGTCGGCCGTGTAGCGTGCGCCGGGTGGTACGATCAGCGGGCCATCGCCGGGCTGCGGCTCGAGCGCAGCCGCCCGGTCGGCGCCGACGGCCGCCACCATGCGGGCGCGCAGGATCTCGCTGCGCCAGTTGCCCGCCAACTGCAGCGCCATCATCTTGCTCCACACCAGCACATCGGCCGTCGTCCACGGCCGCGGATCGATGCGCAGCAGCGTGAACTCGATCGGCAACCGATGCCGATGCTGGTCGATGAACGCATTGACGCCACGTGCATAGGCATCGACCAAGCCGGCAACCTCGGCAGAGAGCAGTGCGGTCTCGCGCTCGACGACACGCGTGAAGCCCAGAATACGGATGAACCGATCGGAATCGAGCGCGACGGCACCAAAGATCTCCGAGAGCCGGCCGCTGGCGGCACGGCGCTGGAACTCCATCTGCCACAGGCGATCCTGGGCGTGCACATACCCCTGGGCGAGGAACAGGTCCGTCGCGGATTGTGCCATGATGTGCGGCACGCCCCAGCGGTCACGGATCACCTCGACTGGGCCGGCCAGTGCCGGAATGCGCACGGTGCCCTTGACCCGTGGCAGCGGGCGGCGCAACAAGGCGTACGCGCCGATGCCGGCTGCTCCCGCGGCGACGCCGAGGGCGACGCCGGCGAGCTTGCGAACGGTGCGTCCTGACATGTCAACCTCCCTGTATCTCGTCGTGCAGCAGCGCCGTCGCGCCATCCGCGATGCGGCGCAGCCGTGCGATGAACTCGCTCAGAATGAGCGCCGTCGCCCCCCAGACCCGCTGCCCGTCGATGGCGAAGTATGGCACGACGTACTCGCCGGTCTCGAAACGCCGCCGCTCCCAGGCGACGAGCGCTGGATCGAGCAGCCGGTCGAGGGTCACTGTGATGACTCGCTCGACTTCGGCGTGGTTGATGCGAAATGTCGGCGCGGCATGGGTGATGCCGACGACGGGGTGAATGCGATAATTGCTGCGCGCGGTGTAGATCGGTGTCAGGCTGCCGATGATGCTGACATCGCCGGCGACGATGCCGAGCTCCTCGTCGCTCTCGCGCAACGCCGCGCCGACAGGCCCGTCGTCGCCCGGATCGATGGCGCCGCCGGGCAGCGATACCTCGCCGCGATGCTGCGCGAGCTGGCGGCTCCGCAGCGTGAGCGGCAGCGTCACGCGCCCTTCGGCTGGGTACAGCAGCACGAGTACGCCGGCTTCGCGCGCGACGACCCCTTCGCGCGGCGCAGCTTGCCGGATCGGTGCACCGACCGGATCGCGGACCAGCAGTAGCGCATCGTCGTCGATCGGGCGCGGGTCCTGGATGGCCCGCGAGACTGCCGCGGCCCACGGTGTGGGTGCCTGGCTGCGCCGCTGGCTCATCGCTCGCTCCTCCCGTGTGGCGCACCACGCGCTGCGCGCCATCCCCACAATAGCACGCTCCGACGATGCCCGCAA
>CAIQIY010000703.1 GCA_903871975.1 uncultured Chloroflexota bacterium
CCACCGCCGAGCTGGTAGTTGGTGCCTTCGAGGAAGTACATCCCCATCGTCGCCGCCGAGCCCAGAAACGCGAAGAAGAACAGCAGGTCCTTCTTGCGCTGGGTGAAATCGGCGATCGCACCCAGGACCGGCAGGAAGAGCACCTGCAGCAGCACCGAGAGCGAGATCATGTAGGGAAAGAAGGCACCGGCATCGATCGGCAGCCAGCCGCCGAACGGATAGACATGGCCGGTCGCATCGGCGGCGGCCTTCGTGATGCCGGTGAGGTATGGCCCAAGGAAGACGCTCACCACCGTCGTCGAGAATGCCGAGTTCGCCCAATCGTACCAGTACCAGCCGATCTGTTCGCGACGGTCGTAGGATGTCGCAGCGACGCCCGCCTGAGTGCTCATCGTGCCTCCTCCCAACTATGCCGAAAGAATCGCGGTCGCGACCCGTACGCGGCGGCCGGATGGCACGCCGTCGGTCGGGGAGCGTGCCCACCACCGGGGCCGGCGACGCGGCGGCCGATGGCGTCGTTCACCACACCACCGGAATGGGCGCGCCGAGGCGCAGCCCGTGTCGGTCCAACTCGCCGTCATACCCCAGGACCTCGACACCGGCCTGTGCGGCGGCGTCGAGTGCCCGCGTGAACACCGGATCGATGGCCTGGTTGATCACGATGCGCGTCGCGCGCCCCTGGGCGACGAACAGCACGGCCGTGCGCATGCCGCCACGGCGATGGTCGGCGAGGTGCTGCAGATGGCGCGCCCCCCGTGCCGTCGGCGCGTCCGGGAACCAGGCGGTGCCGGCGAGAATCAGGGCCGCCGACTTGACCTCGAGCACGCAGGTGCCCGAGGCACCATCGAGCGCGACATCGAAGCGATCCGGGCCGAGGCGTGCCTCGGCGCGGACGCGTTCGTAGCCAGTGAATGCCGGCAGGGCGTGGGCGCGGAGCGCCGCCACGACCAGGCGATTGGGCAGCAGGGTATCGATGCTGGTGCGCCGCTCGCCGACCAGCGCCACGGCCGCCTGGAAGCGCGTGGCGCGCTGTTCTCCCGGGCGCTCGACCAGCCACAGCTGCGCGCCGGGCACCAGCGTCTCGCGCAGGCGTCCGCGATCGGCGACGTGCGCCGCGACAGTCGCGCCATCCAGGTCGGCGGTGACGACGAACCGATTGGGGCGTGCGAGGAACCGAGCTTCGTGGACGGTGCCCCCGCCGGCGAGCGGCACCTGCACCAGGCTCATCGGCCGCTCCACTGTGGCGTGCGGCGCTCGAGAAATGCCAGCGTGCCCTCGCGGCCATCGGCGCTGACGCAGCGTTCGCCGAAGGCCTGCGCTTCGAGCGCACATGCCGCCTGCAGCGACAGCGCGGCACCGTCGCGGACGAGCTGTTTGATGGCGACGAGTGACTGCGGCGCGCGGCCCGCCAGGCGTTGCGCCAGCGCCTGCGCCTGGGGCAGCAATTCGGCGCCCGGCACGACGCGCTCGACGATGCCGAGCCGCGCCGCCTCGGCGGCATCGACCGGCTCGCCGGTGAGGCACAGCCAGCGCGTCGCTCCGGGCCCGATCAGGCGCAACAGCCGCTGACTGCCACCCCAGCCGGGCACCAGCCCCAGCTGAATCTCGGGCAGGCCGACGCGCGCGTGATCGGCCATCAGGCGCAGATCGCAGGCCAGCGCGACCTCGAGGCCGCCACCGAGCGCGACACCATTGAGCGCCGCGATGCTCACCAGCCGCGATTCCTCGATCCCGCGCAGCACCGCCTGTGCCGCCGCACACCACGCCGTCGCCGCAGCAGCGTCGGCCAGCTGCCGGATCTCGCCGATGTCGGCCCCGGCGATGAAGGCCCGCTCGCCCGCGCCGGTGAGCACCACCACGCGCACCGCCGCGTCGGCCTCGAGCTGCGACCACAGCGCGCCGAGTGCCGCGACGTGCGCCGCATCGAGCGCATTGCGTACCGCAGGCCGGTCGATCGTCAGCGTGGCCACCGCCCCGTCGAGGTCCAGCCGAATGCCGTGCGCGTCCATCACCCCGCTCCTTTCACGCCACGACCTCGAGCGCGCCGGGCAGCGTCACGACGCGCACCTCGCGGGCATCGGTGGAGAGCACCTCGCCATCGGCCTGCACGGGCATCGGCGCCTGGCAGCGGATCTCGATCGTGGCACCACGACCCATCGTCACCTCGCGCAGCCCGGTGTGGCTGCCCTCCATCAGCCGCGGAATGTAGCGAATGATCTGATCGAGCCGCAGATTGTCGACCAGGCACAGATCGAGCAGCCCGTCGTCGAATGCGGCGGTGGGCGTCATCCAGAAGCCGGCGCCCTGGCAGCGGCCATTGGCGACATTGGCGAACATCAGACGGCGGCGCAGCCGGTTGGCATCATAGATGACCTCCATCGGGTGCGCGCGGTAGGCCGCCAGCGCGCGGATGATCGCCGTCAGATACACCGCCAGGCCGCGCAGGCGCGTGATCTTGAGCGCCTCGGCGGCGACCTGGGCATCGAAGCCCATGCCGATGGCATTGATGAAGTAGCGGGGTGGCGCGTCGCCGACGGTGATCTGCCCCAGATCGATGCTGCGCGTCTCATCGGCGGCGAGCTGTGCGATCGCCGCGCCGACATCGTTGGCGGGAATGCGCTCGAGCATCTTGACGAAATCGCTGCCGGTACCCAGTGGAATGATGCCGAGGCTGGCCCGCGGCAGGCCGGCCGCCTCGGCACCCTTGATGCCGTTGACGACCTCGTTGAGCGTCCCATCGCCGCCCACGGCGACGATGCGCCGTGCGCCGCCCTCGATCGCCTGCCACGCGAGTTCGGTGGCACCGCCGCGCGCGTGCGTGGTGACCAGCTGCGCATCGATGCCGGCGGCGCGACAGCCCCGCTCGATCTCGCCGCGCCGTGCTCCGGCCGTGCCACGGCCGGCCCAGGGGTTGAGAATGATCACCGTATGGCTCATGCACTCCTCCCAATCGCATCGGATGTCGCGCCCCGGCGGCGCAGCCGGCAGCCGATCATTGGCGCGCGACGAGCACCGCGAGCAGCGTGTGGCCATAGGCTTCGGCTGCGGTGTCGCCGCTGCCGCTGTGTCGCCCGGCACGGCAGCGGTACCCGGCGGCGGCGCGCTGCAGCTCCAGCGGCTCGTGCGGCAGCAGATAGCCCTCGATGACACCACGCAGCTGCGCCTCGTCGGGCAGCCAGACGACATCGCTGTGCAGCACGTGGTCGAGCGCCCACTCGCTGGCGCCGTGGAACGCGATCGCCAGCTCGCCGTGCAACAGCACCAGCGAGGCCGGCATCTCGGCGATGACGAATGGCACCGCGTCGCCCTCACGGCCGATGACGGCGAAGCGGTCGAACTCGGCCGGTGTCCACCGCAGGCCGGCGCGGCGCAGGGCTGTTGCCAATTCGATGCTGATCATGAACTCCCCCGTGTGTGCTCGCTGCCGCTGCGGAACCGGTCGAGCGCCGCGGCGACGCTCAGCTCGCCGGCGACGACCCGCCGCTGGTACCGGGCGAGCCAGGTGCTGAGCCGCGGCTCGGCGCTGCAGAACTCGTCGTAGATCACCCAGGCGGCGGCACCGACGGCGAAGAACCCGCTCTGGGTGAACGCCCGGTCGGTGGCGGCACGGTCGTAGGCGACGCGCACGATCCGGGCCTGCCAGCCGCGCTGGCCCCACGCCAGCTGCGCATAGCTCGCGCGCAGGTCGCCGTCGAATGGCATGCCGACCGAGCCGGCGTTGACCACCAGGGTGCGATCGATGGTGCGCACCAGCGGCACGTGCGTGTGGCCGACGGCCAGCACCGCCGGCGCCGGCGCGATCTGTTCGCGGAGTTCGGCGTCGGGCGTGCCCGGCAGGATGTTGTCGCGGTCATGCCGCATCGAGGCATGGACGACGCGCACCTCGCCGCCATCGGGTGCGCCGAGGCTGATGCGGTCGGGCAGGGCGGCGAGCGGCGTCACATCGCCGAGCTGTCGGCATGTCCAGGCGATGCTGCGCCGAATCTCCTCCTCGAGCCCCTGGCGTGGCTGATGGGCTCCGGCGACGTCCAGCACGTATCCCTCGTGGTTGCCGCGCATCACCAGCCAGCCATCCCGACGCCGTTGCTGGATCAGCGCCAGGCATTCGGCCGACTGCGGCCCGCGATTGACGATGTCGCCCGCGACGACGACGGCATCGGGTGCCCAGCGGTCGATGTCGTCGGCGACGGCCTCGAGCGCTGCCAGATTGCCGTGAATGTCGGCCAGCACGGCGATGCGCGCGACTGGCGCGCCGCGCGGTGTCATGCCGGCACCACGCTGCTGGCGCATTCGCGCAGCCGGGCGGCGGCGTGCTCGGCGGTGATGTCGCGCTGCGGCTCACCGAGCAGCTCGAAGCCGACGAGGAACTTGCGCACGGTGGCCGAGCGCAACAGCGGCGGGAAGAAGTGGGCATGGAGCTGCCACGCGGGATGCGCCGCACCATCGCATGGCTGCTGATGCAGCCCCATCGAGTAGGGGAATGGCGCCTCGAAGACGCGATCGTAGGCGGCGGCGACGCGCCGGATGACCTCGGCCAGGTCATGGCGTTCGGCGGCGTCGAGTGCACTCAGCGTGCCCGCCACACGCCGGCCGATGATCATCGTCTCGAACGGCCATACCGCCCAGAATGGCACCAACGCGACGAACGATGCGCCGGCCCAGACGATCCGCGCGCCGTCGGCTTCTTCGGCGGCAAGATAGTCGCCGAGCAGCGTTCGGCCGTGCGTCGCGTGATAGGCACGCTGCGCCTGGTCCTCGCGCGCGACGATCGTCGGCAGGTGCTCGGTCGCCCAGATCTGGCCGTGGGGATGCGGATTGCTGGCCCCCATCATGGCGCCACGATTCTCGAAGATCTGCACCGAGCCGATCGCCTCGCGCGCGCCGAGCTCGGCGGTCTGCGCGGCCCATAGGTCGACGACGGCGGCGATGCTGGCGGTGTCGAGCGCCGCGAGCGACAGATCGTGCCGCGGCGAGTAACAGATGACGCGACAGATGCCCCGCTCGGCGTGTGCGCGCATCAGCCCGGTGGCATCGAGCTGGTGTGCGGCCGGCGCGTCGGGCAGGAGTGCGGCGAAGTCGTTGTCGAAGACGAAGGTGCCGGTGTAGGCGGGGTTGCGCACGCCGCCGGCGCGCGCATTGCCCGGACACAGATAGCATGCCGGGTCGTAGGGGGGCGCCATGGCACCCGCGACTGCCTCGACCTGGCCTTGCCAGGGGCGCTGGGTGCGATGCGGCGAGACCAGCACCCACTCGTCGAGCAGCGGATTGTAGCGCCGGTGCGGCAGATCGCGCAGGACGTCCATCATTGCCTCAGCGTGGTGATCACACACCCATCCTACCACGAGATGCGCCGATGCGGCACGGCACGTCGGGCAGGAAGGCGGCACGACCGGGGCCCATCGACAGAACGGCCTCCCTGGGGTAGGATGCGGCATGGGCGCCACCGCGCGCCGCCCGCGTTCACGACGAGCCTGCAATGTCTGACCTGCCCGACATCGACATCGCCATGTGGCACCCCGCGCTGGCGCTGGTGCCCGTCGTCGACGTGCCACCCGGCTACGCTGTCCGGGGCTTTCGCGCCGGCGACGAAGCCAGCTGGGTGCAGATTCAGGCACACGATCCGTTCTTCACGCCGACGCTGGCGACGTTCGCCGCCGACATGCCGGGCGACGCCGCCACGCTCGCGGCGCGCGTGCTGTTCCTGCTGGATCCGGCCGGCCACGAGATCGGAACCATCACGGCGTGGCATGCAACGTTTCGCGGCACCGCGATGGGCCAGGTGCACTGGGTTGCGCTCGTCCCGGCGGCGCAGGGGCGCGGCCTGGGGCATGCGCTGCTCAGCGCCGGCTGCGCGCGCCTGCGGCAACTCGGCGAGCACGAGGCCTTCCTCGCGACCAATACTCGGCGCCTCGCCGCGCTGGGGCTGTACCTGCGGGCCGGCTTCGTCCCGCAGCTGCAGAGCACTGCCGAGCAGGCTGCCTGGCTGGCGTTGCTGCCGCGGCTGCGCCTGCCCGCCGCGATGGCCGCCCGCCTGGCCGGCCAGCTGGCCGGCTGGCCGGATGACGAACGCATGCGCTGAGCCGGCGCGCTGAACGGAGGGCCCCCGATGACGACGATGGATCTGGCCTATGAGACGTGTGGCGCCGGGCTGCCACTGGTGCTGCTGCACGCATACCCGCTCTCGCGCGCGATCTGGCGGCCGGTCGCCAGCCGGCTGGCCAGCACGGCACACCTCGTGCTGCCGGACCTGCGCGGCTTCGGGGCGAGTCCGGGCGGCCCACAGCCCGCCGCCTTCGGCGACTACGGCGACGATGTCGTGGCACTGCTCGATCGGCTGGGCCTGGCCCGCGTCGTGCTGGCCGGCGTCTCGTTTGGCGGGTATATCGCGCTCGATCTGCTGCGGCGTCATCCCGAACGCCTGGCGGGCCTGGTGCTGTCGAACACGCGGGCGACTGCCGATACCCCGGCAGGCGTGGCGGCGCGCGCCCAGCAGGCCGCGCTGGCCGAGACGCACGGCGCGGCGGCGGTCGCCGACCAGATGCTGCCGCGCCTGCTGCGCCCCGACGCACCGGAAGAGGTGCAGCGCGCCGTCGGCCGCATCATCACCGCCAACCAGCCCGGCGCGATCGCCGCCGCCACGCGGGCGATGGCCCTGCGCCAGGACACCAGCGCGCTCCTCGGGCAGATCGCCGTCCCGACGCTGGTGATCGGCGCGACCGACGACCCACTGATCGCACCCGCCGACACGGTGGCGCTGCATCGCGCCATTCCCGACAGCTCCCTGCTGATCTGCCGGGCATCCGGCCACCTGAGTTGCCTCGAGCAGCCCACGAGCTGGGCCGCAGCCGTGGCAGCGTTGCTGCGGCGCGTCGCCACCGCCGAGCCGCGGCTCAGTCGCTGCTGATCGCCTGGCGGATCGCCGTCGACGACAGATCCACGCGGAACAGGCTCTCGGGCAGTTCGATGAACAGATCGCTGGCGCTCGCCGGAATCGGCAGGTCGCGCATCGTCGAGAAGACGTCGCCGCGCAGCCGCCCAGCCACCAGAAAGCGGCCGCCATGCTCGCGGACCACCGCAAAGGCCGCATCGCGGCCAGCTTCGCCGCCGTAGTAGCGTGGCTCGACCAGCCGCGCGGCCGTGTCGTAGCCGACGACGAAGACGCAATTGGGGAAGAGCCGCGCCTTGTCGACGAACAACGCCGCCCGCGACAAGACGACCGGGAAGCGAAACGCGAACTGCTGGACGCGTCGTTCGATGGTGGCGTAGTCGAGCGGTGGCTTGTCGGCATTCAGCACCGGCAATTCGAACTGAACCGGGGTGCCCAACAACACCGCAGCGGCATGCGCCATGCGCTCGTGACCGGTATGCAACGGGTTGAACGATCCCGACACCAGCGCGTGTGGCTGCGGTCGGGGGTCGGCGATCGAGCCATCGCTGGCGATCACGACGTAACCCTGGTAGCCTTGCTGGCCCTCGAGCAACAATGCGATCGGATCGGGGGCCGCGACGACGCGCTCCTCGAGGTGCTCGCCGGCGGCCAGATCCAGCGGCGCTTCGAGCGCCAGCCCGCCGGCCCGCGCCAGCGCGTGCAGGATCATCAGGCTCACCAGCCGCTCTTCGGCATGGCGGTCGCGTTGCCCCTTGACCAGCGTCAGGCCCGACAACCGCACCTCGTGGCTGTCCTGCACCGCGATCCAGCACCCGTGTTCGCCACGCTTGGTGCGGTCGGTGGCGATGGTGGCAGTACAGCCGATGCCCAGACAGCGCGTCCCGCCGCCAGTCAGCCGCATCGCCCGACGGTATGCGCGCGAAGCCATCGCCATCGCCGTCTCGGGCGAAACGTACTTCTCGGGTACGCGGCCGATCAGCTCGGCGAGCGCCTGTGGCGAGTAGCGATCCGATGCCTCGACGACGGTGCGCGATGAACCGGCGACGTGGTGTAACCAGTACAGTGCCAG
>CAIQIY010000704.1 GCA_903871975.1 uncultured Chloroflexota bacterium
CGCACCACACCAACGCCGACGCGGCGCGGTGATGTGTTCCATACGAAAGGCAGCCAATGCCCAACTTGAAGCCCTGGGAACTGATCATCCTCGTGGTCATCGTCCTCATCCTGTTCGGGTCCAAGCGGCTTCCTGACGCCGCGCGTGGACTCGGTAGGTCGCTGCGCATCTTCAAGGCCGAAACCAAGGGTCTCGTGGAGGGCGAGGAGGCGAAGGACGGTGACACCGCGGCACCTGCCGCAGTCGCATCGGCCGATTCCGCGCCGGCGGTGACGTCAGCGGCGCCACCGCCGCCGGCCGCACCCGCGATGCCGCGTGGATTGTTCGAGCGCGATGCCGCGCCGGTCGACCGTGCGCCACTGCGCCGCTTCGCCACCTGGTTCGGCGATCTGCCACTCTATCGCCGGCTGGTCACCAATCCACTCAGCCGGATGCTGCGCCGCATCCCCGAGACGGGCGCCGTTGGCCGCGCGAGCCGGGTGCTGCGCGACTGGTTCGGCATCCGCCTGGGGCTCGACGAGACGCTCGGCGACATGGCCGAACGCGTCGCGACGCCATGGACCGATGCGGCCGACCGCGCGCCACAGCAGGCACCGGCACCCACTGCAGCCGCCGACCGCGCGCCACAGCAGGCACCGGCACCCATTGCAGCCGCCGATCGCGCGCCACAGCAGCCGCCGGCAGCGATCGTGCGCAACCAGCGCAGCGAACTGCCCGCTGCCGCCGAGTCCGAGCACATCGCGCTGCTCGTCGCCGCCAGCGCGCTGCTCGTCGATCCCGGGACGGCCGTCACATTCGGCATCGCCGTGACCAATCGCGCCAGCGTCGTCGACCGCATCGCGCCCGGCATCGCCGGGGTCCCGGCCAGCTGGGTGACGGTAGCGCCCGAGGCGCTGGCGCTGATGCCGGCGGCCCGTGGCGAGGCGCAGATCACCATCGCACCGCCACGCGACTGCGCGAGCCTCGCCGGCATGTATCACCTGGCGGTGATCGCACGCTCCGACCAGTACCCCACCGAACAGGCAGTCGCACAGCTGCTGCTCACGGTCCAGCCGTTCACCCAGTTTCGCGCCGAGCTGCGCCCACGCCAGACGGGCGGCGTCCGCGGTGCCGAGGTGTTCTGTGAGATTCACAACGAGAGCAACCGCACCGTGCTGTTTGATGTCCAGGGCATCGATGACGAAGAGGCACTGGCGTTCGCTATCGATCCGCCGCGCCCGGCGGTGCCGGCCGGGCGTATGCGCCGCGTCCGCATCTGGGTGCGCGGCCGGCGCTGGTTGTGGTTCGGTACGGCGCCCCAACGCTTCTTTACGGTCACGACGACGCCCGATGAGCACTCGGCGCCGCCCCAGCAGAGTCCGGCCCGGTATCTGCAACAACCGATCGTGTCGTGGCCGCTGCTGATCGTCAGCGTGGTGTTGCTGCTGCTGCTGATTGGCCCTTGGTTGTGGGGCTGGTATCAGGTGCTGACGCGCCCGCCGGACACTCCAGCGACCCAGACGGCAGCGGCGCTCGCGGTCGCGACGGTCGAACCATCACCCGAACCGGTGATCGAGCCATCACCCGAACCGGTGATCGAACCATCGCCCGAACCGGTGATCGAACCATCACCCGAGCCGGTGATCGAACCATCACCCGAGCCGGTAGTCGAACCATCGCCCGAGCCGGTGGTCGAACCATCGCCCGAGCCGGTAGTCGAGCCAACGCCCGAGCCGGTGATCGCGCCAACGCCCGAGCCGGTGATCGCGCCATCACCGACCGCCACCAACCAGCTCGCCTGTTCGACCGGCACACCAGTCGAGCTCCGTGGCAGCGGCGCACCACGGCGCAGCGCAGTCCTGTTGTTCTTCGATGGGCGTGCCGTCGGCGGCGGCACCAGCGACGACGCGGGGAACTTCGCCGTAACATTGCGCGTAGGGGACGAAGCGCCCGGGCGCTACCCGGTCGAAGTCCGTGCACGCGCCGGCGGATCATTGCTGCTGGTACGCACCTGCGTCGTACCGGTGGCCGAAGGCGGCGAGTGAGCCGGGCGCGGCACCGGAAACCATCGCCGGTCCGGCATACGAGCAGAGCAACCGATGTTGAACGATGACACCATCGTGGCAGTCGCCACGGCCCCCGGGGCAGCAGCGCTGGCGGTGATCCGCGTCAGCGGCGCCGCAGCCCACGCCATCATGGCGGCAGTCTTTCGACCGCGGCGTGCCGGCCGGCTGCGGCCGATGCGGCTCCGCTACGGCTGGATCGTCGACGCCCACGGCACTGTCGTCGACGAAGCCATGGTCGTCGTGATGCGCGCACCGCACAGCTACACCACCGAGGACATGGCCGAGATCTCGTGCCATGGCGGCACGTTGGTGGTGCAGCGCGTCATCGGCTGCCTGCTCGCAGCGGGGGCGCGCGCAGCGCAGCCCGGCGAGTTCACGTTGCGGGCCTTCCTCAACGGGCGCATCGACCTGACCCGGGCCGAAGCGGTGATGGATGTCGTCTCTGCCCGCAGCGAACGGGCGCTGATGCTCGCCCGCCAGCAGCTGCGTGGTGCGCTCGGCGACGCCATCGGCCACCTGCGCGACGAGCTGCTCGGCGCGCTGGCCTACTGCACGGCGCTCGTCGACTTCCCCGAGGATGGCGTCGATGCCGTGGAGCTCGGCGAGCCACTGCGCCGGGCGCGGGCCGCGGCCCAACGCCTGTTGGATGGTGCCGCGCACGCGATGCGCATCCGCGAGGGTGCGCGCATCGTGCTGTGCGGCCGACCCAACGCCGGCAAATCCAGCCTGCTCAACGCGCTGCTCGGGCATGATCGTGCCATCGTCACGCCATATGCCGGCACGACGCGCGACACGATCGAGGAACACGCCAGCCTCGATGGCCTGGCGGTCACGCTGGTCGATACTGCCGGCATTGCGCCGACCACCGACCCCATCGAGACCCTGGGCATCGAGCGCAGCCACCAGGCGATCGCCGGCGCCGACCTGATCGTGGCGCTGGTCGATGCCAATGGCACGCCGGCGGCACTGCACGAGGCATTGGCGCACGACCCCGCCCGCACGCTGCTGGTCGTCACCAAATGCGACCGCTGGCCCGAGACTCCGCCGCTGGTGGCGCTGGCCCGCGAGCACGCCACTGCCTGCGCCGGCATCCTCGCGGTTTCGATCCACCAGCCGGCGTCGCTGGCGGCGTGTGCCACGACGATTGCCGCGCTGGTGCTCGGCGCACCAACCGATGACGCGGGGGCCGCGCTGACGCGACCGCGCCATCGCGATGCGCTGCGCCGCGCCGCCGCCGCGCTCGACGTGGCGCTCACCGGCGTCGCCGAGCAGCGATCGCCCGACCTGTTGGCACTCGACGTCCACGATGCGCTGCTGGCGCTCGATGAGATCACCGGCGAGCGCGTCGATGATGAGCTGCTCGATGCGATCTTCAGCCGGTTCTGTATCGGCAAGTAGCGGCCGCCGCACGCCTCAATGAATGATGGAGGAATCCCATGACGATCCGTGGCTGGATGCTGCTGGCCAGTGCCATGGCTGCGTTCGTCGCAGCCCAGGTCACCGGCATCGGATTGCTCGGCAACGTGGCATACCTGATCATCGCACTGGTCGTCGTCAGCCTCGTCTGGATACACGCCGCGGCGCGCGGCCTCGGCGTCGCGCACCAGCCGTCCCAGGAGTGCGTCGGGCAAGGCGACACGCTGAAGGTGGCGGCGGTGCTGCAGACACGCATTCCGCTGCCACCCCCGTGGATCGAGGTGACCCACCACACGACCCTGCCCGACAGACCGGTCACCCGGCTCGTCAGCTTGTTGCTGGAGCGCACCAACGGGCACGCATGGGCGGTGATGTGCCGTCGCCGCGGCGAGTTCCGGCTCGGCCCGACCACCATCGTCGTCGGCGACCCATTCGGGCTGGCGCGGGCCCAGCGCGACGACCCGACGACGCATCATGTGCTGGTCGTGCCGGTGGCCGCACGCTGGCCCGAGGACCTCCTCAATCTCCTGGCGCCGTCACTCCACACGCAGCACCTGCGGTGGCGCGATGCCAGCGTGCCATCGGCCAGCGTCCGCGAGTACCGCGTTGGTGATCCGTTGCGCAACATTCACTGGCGCAGCAGCGCCCGCCACGAGCAATTGATGAGCCGCGAGCTCGAGACGCCACACGACGCCGATCTGGTCATCATGCTCGATAACCACCGCGACGCGCGGGTGATCATCGATCCGCCGGCGTACCGTGCCGATGGCACAGAAATGGTCTCGAGCGATGATGTGATGGCACTGGCCGCGATGACGGTGCTCGTGGCGGCGTTGGCCCAGCAGCGCGACATCCGCCTGATGCACACCGGCGCACCGCCGGTGACCCTCGCCAGCGTGCGCCAGCCGGAGCACATCGAACACGCGGAGCAGGCCCTGGCGCGGTATGAGTCGACCGGCGCGCAGCCGCTGTCGCTGGCGCCCCCGCCGCGCGCCCTCGGCCGCAACAGCCTGCTGGTGGTGATCACCGCTGCACAGGGCGCCGATTGGGTCCAGCCGCTGTGTCGCCTCGCCCGCAGCGGCCAGTCGCTCCGGGTGCTCCACGTGGCGGTTCACGCCCCGCCCGACGCGGCGGCGCAGGACCTGCTGGAGGCCTACCGCGTGCCGCTGATCATCGTCGACCGCACCGGCGATGCGCCACACCTGGCAGGCGATCCGGTGGCGTACAGCAGCGTCACGCCGCCGTGACACGCTGCCGGCGCCACGCCTGCAGCGTCGTCCAGCCCAGCGTCAGCACCACCAGCGGCGCCGCCAACAGCAGCGCGTTGCGGAAGCTCTCCAGCGCCGGATTGCCCGTCGCCGCCAGCACCAGCAGCGTGACATACGCCACATAGCTGGCGAAGAACAGCCCGCCCTCCCAGCGCACCAGGCTGTAGCCATTGAAGAACACCGGCAGACAGGCTACCGCCACGGCGAGCATGAACGGCAGATCGAATGCCAGCACATTCGGCGCCACCTCGAGGCCCCCCGGCGTGACCAGCGACGCGATGCCGGCGATCGCGAACAGATTGAAGATGTTGCTGCCGACCGCATTGCCGATCGCGATATCACGCTCACGGCGCAGCGTCGCGATCACCGATGTCGCCACCTCGGGCAGCGAGGTGCCGGCGGCGATGATCGTCAGCCCGATGACGACATCGTCGACGCCCAGGCCACTCGCCAGGTTCACCGCACCATCCACCAGCCAGCGTGCACCGACGACCAGCGACAGCAGCCCCAGCGACAGCAGCCCCAGGTTGATCAGCACCACACGCACCAGCGACTGCCGGCCAACTGGTTCCTGGCCAAACTCCTGTGCGTATTCGGCCTGGGCTGCCGCCGTCTCGCGCCGGCTGGCACGGATCGACCAGACGGTGTAGCCGATGATGCCACCCGTCAGCACCATGCCATCGAGTGCGCCGATGCGACCGTCGAGCGCGAAGCCGACGAACAGCAGCGATGCCGCGATCATGATCGGCACCTCGCGCCGCACGATCGCGACGTGCACGCTGAGCGGCGACAACAACGCACAGACTCCGAGGATCACCAGAATGTTGAAGATGTTGCTGCCGACGACGTTGCCGACGGCGATGTCGGGTTTGTTCTCGAGCCCGGCCTGGATCGAGACGGCCAGCTCGGGGGCGCTGGTGCCGAAGGCGACGACCGTCAGCCCGATGACGAGCGGCGAGATGCGGGCGATGCCCGCCAGTGCCGCCGAACCACGTACCAGCAACTCGCCGCCCAGCCCCAGGCCGACGAGGCCGGCGACGAGTGATACGACAATCATGACATCCATGATGGGTAGCCTGCTCCTTTCACGCGTACACGATCATTCCCATACCCCCACATAGTACCACGCCGTCGTCACGCCGGCCCGGGCAGTGCCGACGGACCCGTGCTACAATGGCGTCACGCCGCCACGCATGCGGTGCGTACCACCGGGGAGGGCCTGTGTCGTCTCGGCCGCTGATCATGCTGATCGATGGGCACGCGCTGGCGTTCCGGGCGTTCCATGCGCTGGCCAACGCCGGGCTGCGTTCTTCGCACGGCGAGCCGACCTATGCCGTCTATGGCTTCGCGGCGATCCTGCTGAATGCCATCCACGAGCACCAGCCCACCTATCTGGCGGTGTCGTTCGACGTCGGCCGTACGTTCCGTGATGAGCTGTTCGCCGACTACAAGGCCGGCCGTGCCGCGACACCCGCGGAATTCGAGCCGCAACTGCGGCGCATCAACCAGTTCCTCGAGGCGATGAACGTGCCGATCATCACCGCGGCGGGCTACGAAGCCGACGACGTCATCGGCACGTTGGCACGCCTCGCCAGCGAACGCGGGCTCGACAGCCTCATCCTCACGGGCGATACCGACACGCTGCAGCTCGTCGACGAGCAGGTGCGAGTGCTGCTGGCCAATCCGTTCGGCCAGCGCATGGCGGCGAAGATCTACGGCGTCGCCGAGGTCATCGAGCGCTACAAGGGGTTGCAGCCGGCACAACTCGCCGATCTGCGCGGGCTCAAGGGCGATGCCTCCGACAACATTCCCGGTGTGCGCGGCATCGGCGAAGCCGGCGCCATCGCGCTGCTGAACCAGTTCGGTGACATCGACACGCTCTTCGACCGGCTCGACGAGGTGCCGGCACGCTACCGCAAGATCCTCGCCGGCCAACGCGAGGCCGCCGAATTCAGCCGACGCCTCGCCACGATCGTGCGCGATGTTCCGGTGACGCTCGATCTGGCCCACGCGACGCTCAGCCAGTACGACCGTGCCACGGTCGTGGCGTTGTTCCAGGAGCTCGAGATCGGCATGAACCTGCTGCGCCGCCTGCCGGCGCCGGAGGGCCAGGCGGTCGCCGCCGCGCTGCCGGTCCACGGTGCCAGCGCCATGCAACCAGCGCTGTTCGCCGACGCCACCCCGGCAGAACCCGTGCCACGCCACGCCGGCGACTACCGCGCCGTCTGCGACGACGCCACGCTGGCCAGCCTGATCGGCGAGATCCGCGACGCCGGCCAGCTGGCGTTCGACACCGAGACCACCGGGCTGAATCCGCTGGTCAGCGGGCTGGTCGGCATCGCGCTGGCGGCCAGGCCGGGCGCAGCGTGGTACATTCCCATCGGGCACCAGGTCGGCACACAACTGCCGCGCGGGCAGGTGCTGGACGCGCTCCGACCGCTGTTCGTCGACCCGGCCATCCGCCGCTACGCCCATCACGCCAAGTTCGACATCGAGGTGCTCGAACAGGCCGGCGTGCCGGTGGGCGCCTTGGCCGGCGACACCATGCTGGCGGCAGCGTTGCTCGACAAGCGCCGCGGCCTGAAGGAGCTGGCCTTCATGGAGCTGCGCCTCGACGAGCCACCGCAACCGATCGAGGCGCTGATCGGCAAGGGGCGCCAGCAGATCAGCTTCGCTGCGGTGCCGATCGAGCAGGCGACCCCGTATGCTGCCAGCGATGCCGACCTGACGTTGCGCCTGGCGGCCACGCTGCTGCCGCAGCTCGAGCATGCCGGCGCCACTGCCACGGTGTACCGCGAGCTCGAGTTGCCATTGGTGCCGGTGCTGGTGCGCATGGAGCAGGCCGGCATCGCGCTCGATGTGCCGTATATGCAGGCGCTCGGCGCGCGGCTGGGCCAGCGCCTGACGCAGCTGACCACCGAGATTCATGCCCTGGCGCGCCAGCCGTTCAACATCAACTCGGGCGACCAGCTCGCCGACGTGCTGTTCGGCACCATCGGGCTGCCCGCGGCCGGCCTCGAGCGTACCAGCAC
>CAIQIY010000705.1 GCA_903871975.1 uncultured Chloroflexota bacterium
GAGCGCGCCAGCGCCATCCATCTGTTCGAGCGCCTGCGCGACACCCTCGATGAGATGCTCGGCGTGCCACCGAGCACCGCGACGCGTGCGCTGTACGACGCCATCGTGACCGATCGGCCCCTGCCCGCCGAGTCGCTGCCGCGCGGGGCAGAAGCAGCCCGCCGCACCAGCACGCGCGCGCCAGCCCCACGTTTCGTCGGGCGCACGGCCGAAGTCGCACAGGTGCGTGCTGCGCTCGGCAACGCGAGCATCGTGCTGATCAGCGGTCCACCGGGCATCGGCAAGACGCGCCTCGCCGACGAAGCGGTGCGCGAGCCATTTGCCGTGACGATGCGCGGCACCGCGCGCGAGGGTGACCGTACATTGCCGTACCAGCCGTTGGTCGAAGCCTTGCGTGCATTGCTGCAGGATCACACAAACGCCGTGCGCCTCGAGCGCGAGCTGGCTCCGGCATGGCACCACGAGCTGGCGCGACTGTTGCCCGAACTCATTCCGGCGCGACCACCGCATGCCGACGAACGGGCCGACGAATTGCGCCTGCGCGAAGCGCTGACCCAGGCGTGCCGGGTGATTGGCGCCGGCCGACCGCTGGCCTGGGTCCTCGACGATGCACAGTGGGCCGACCACGCCACGCTCGGCTTCGTCGCAGCACTGCTGCGCCGCAACGAATCCGTCATGACCGTCATCATGACGGTGGCAGTCGCACTGTGGCCGGCACCACTCGCCGAGGTGCTCCATGCCGCCCGGCGCCGGGAACGGCTGACGACGCTGACGCTCGAGCCATTGCCGGCCGCGATCGCGCATCGCATGCTCACCGAGCATCTGCCGGACGCGCCCGCCACATCGCTCGACCGGCTCGCCCGACGCGCCGAAGGCAACCCGCTGATCCTCAGCGCGCTCGCCAGCCATGCACGGCAGCACGGATTGGCTGCCATGCTCGCCGAAGACGATCCCGCGATCCCCGATGCCGTCGATGCGCTGGTCGCCGCGCGCCTCGAACGGCTCTCGGCGACGGCACGTCGCGTTGTCGAGGTGGCAGCGCTGCTCGGGACGCACGTTGATGGCGCGTGGCTGGCGGGTGCGACCACGCTCGACGAGCCACTGGTGCTTGATGCGCTCGACGAGCTGCTTGCCGAGGGCATGATCCGCCCCAGCGGCGCCACGGGCTATTCGTTCGATCATGCGCTCACCGCAGCTGTGATCCAGCGTCGGACCAGCGATCTCCGGCGGCGGAGCCTTCATCGACGCATCGCCACAGCGCTCGAGGGGTTGCACACCGATCTGGCGCCAGTGGCGGGGATGGTCATGCAGCATTGGCGTGCCGCCGGCGAGCTGCAGCGGGCTGCGCGCGCGGCACGGCTGGTGGGGCAGCGAGCGATGCAGGTTGCGGCATGGGATGTTGCGATCGATGCGTACCGTGTGGTGCTCGCCGGCGCGAACGATGCCGAACGTGCCACGCTGCTGCTCGATCTCGGCGAGGCACAGATCGGTGCCGCGACCTACGGTGCGGCCGCCCAGACGCTCGAAGAGGCCTGGCAGCTGGCCGAAGCCCATGCCGATGCTGTGACGGCGGCACGCGCAGCGCTGGCTTGGGGGCATGCCCTGCTGGGCCAATCGCGCTTCGCCGACGCCGCGACCATCGCCGCACGGCTGGTGGCACGCGGTGGGCCGGAGCTGGCGCGCGCAGAGATCCTGTGGGGTGCTGCACTCTCGCTCGAGGGGGCAGATCTGACGGCGGCTGCCGCGCATTTCGCTCGTGCTGCCGCCGAATCCGATGCACACGATGCGTCGGTGCGGGCGCAGATTTGCTTCGAGCTCGGGAGTGTCCTGGCCCAGCAGGGGCACCTGGCCGAAGCAGTGGCGCAGTATCGCGAGGCGGCAGCGGTGGTTGCGACCGATGGTACGATGCACGCACTGATGTGGCGCATCCTGGCAGCGAACAATGCCGGCTACCACCTGCATCTCCTCGGCGATCCGGCGGCCCACGTGACTGCCGAGGCTGGCCTGCGCCTCGCGCGCGACGCCGGCATGATCGGGCTTGAGCCATACCTGCTCAGCACGCTCGGCGAAATCGCGCTCGCCGCCGGCGATCTGGCTGCGGCGGCGAACTGGTTCGAGCATGGTCTGGCGCTGGCCGAGCGGCTCGCCATGCCCGAGCGCGTCGCCGGCCTGACGGCGAATCTGGGCCGCCTGGCACTGGCGCGCGGCGCCAACGATGTCGCCATCCATCAGCTGTCGCTCGCGTTGGCGCAGGCCGACACCCTGGGGACACGGCATCTGGCGACCCAGATCCGGAGCTGGCTGGCGCCACTCCTGCCCGCTGCCGAGGCGCTCGCGATGCTGCGTGCCGCACGGACGGCGGCAGTGCTGGCCGGCCGGCAGCGCCTGCTGCATGCCATCGATGCCGCACTGGCCAACATCCATCGGATTGGCTGATGGCGTATACGGTGATGTGTACGCTGCCGCGCATGGTCGTCGTGTCTGATGAACCTATCGCGTCGGCACCGTACCCGCGCGATCGCACACCACCCGACGATGGTCAGGATGAGGAGAACACCACATGCCCTGGAAGATGGACACGAGCCACACCGAGATCGGATTCAGCGTCAAGCATCTGATGGTCGCGAACGTTCGCGGCCGTTTCGAGCAATTCAGCGGGACCGTCGAGGCCGATGAGGCCGATCCGACCGGTGCGCTGGTGCATGTCACCATCGATGCTGGCAGCATCAATACCCGCGATGCCCAGCGCGATGGCCACCTCAAGTCGGCTGACTTCCTCGACGTCGCGACCTATCCGACGCTGAGTTTTGCCAGCACCAGCGTCGAGCTGCACGGCGCCGATCGTGCCACGCTGCACGGCGATCTGACCATCCGCGGCGTCACCAAGCCGGTCGCGCTGGCCGTGACGTACAACGGGCAGGCGACCGCCCCGTGGGGCACACGCTCGGCGGGCTTCAGCGCCACGACGACGATCAGCCGCAAGGAGTGGGGCCTGGTGTGGAACGCGCCGCTCGAGACCGGTGGATTGTTGGTGGGTGATGATATCAGCATCACCATCGACATCGAGCTGCAGAAGGCCGACTGACGGTCCACAGGGCGCCGTCGCGGCGGCGGC
>CAIQIY010000706.1 GCA_903871975.1 uncultured Chloroflexota bacterium
CGCAGGCTGGTCTCGTCGCGGGCCAGCTGTGCCGCGGCGAGGTGTGCTGCGGCGTTGCGCACCTGGGCCTCGGCCTGCGCCACGTCGGCGGGGTGCGGATCGGCGGTGACCCGCGCCAGGTTGGCGCGCGCCGCGTCGAGGCCGGCCAGCGCACCGCCGACGGCACCGTCGCGCTGCTCGCCGCGCAGGCGCTCGAGCTGTGCCCGCGCGCTCTCGAGTTGTGCCCGCGCCGCCGCAACCTGGTCGCCATCGGCCGGCGCGAACAGCTGGCCGCGCTGCTCCTGCGCGACCTGCAGCTGGCCCTCGGCCAGCGTGACGCCGGTGGCCTCGGCGGTGCGTGCATTGTCGAACTGCACCTGCGCCTGCGCGACCGCCTCCTCGGCGCTGCGCAGGCTGGCTTCGGCCTGGGTCAGCGCGTCGCGATACTGGCGCTGCTGACCGGCGCTCAGGCGGTTCGGCCGCGTGCCGCCAGGACTGGTCGGATCGGCGGTGCTGGGCACCAACGGATCGGTGCCCTTCGCCTCGACGTGCTGCCAGTTGGCCAGCGCCGTCGCGTAGCGCGCCTGCGCCTGGGTCAGCGAACTGACCGCTTGCTCGAGCTGGGTCGCGGCGGCGCTCTTGGCTGCCGACAGCTGGCTGCGCTGCTGCTCGAGCGCGAGCGTCGCCTCGCGAATGCGCGCATCGGCGGTCGCGACGTCGCCGTTGGCCGGTGTGCCGAGAATGCGCTCGAGGCGCACTTCGGCCTGCCGCACCTGTTCGGCGGCAGCCCGCAGATCGGCGCCGGTGACGCTGCCTCGTACCTGCGTCAGGCTGGCTTCGGCCTGGGCGACCTGCGCGCGGGCGGCGTCGACATCGGCCTGGCTCGGCCCGCCACGCAGCCGATCCAGGCCGGCCTGCACCTGCGCCAGGCCGGCTTCGGCCTGGGTGATCCGCAATTGCGCGTCGCGGTCGTCGAGCCGCGCCAGCACCGCCCCGGCCTCGACCGTGTCGCCTGGCGATACCAGTACCTCGACGACGCGCCCGGCGGCGGCGAAGGCGAGCGACGTGACGCGCACCGGCTCGAGTCGCCCGGCGGCGTTCACGGTGGCGGTCAGCGTGGTGCGCTGCGGCGTCACCAGCGTGTAGTCGATGGCGATCGGCGTGGTGGCCTGCCCGATGCGCAGCCACCAGGCGCCGCCGAACAGCGCTGCGAAGATCAGCAGCGCCCCGATGATCCGGCCCCGCGCCGAAATGACCTGTCGTTTCATTGGATCGACCCTCTGCTTGCCGAGCGCCGACGTGCGGCTGCCCGCGGCCCCGGCGATCGCCCGGTGGTGCGCGCCGCACACACCGCGCTACCGTGCATCCTACCCTATGACGCACCATCGCGGCAACCGGTGGCGCGTGCCCGCGCGAATCCCGACCGGCGCCGGCGGCACGATCGCGCGTCGATGCGCCGTGATCGCCCGCCGGCCCATCATCGTCGGCATGGTCCGCAAGAACACCCCACACGCGCACCGATGAAGCACGCCGACCGCCGCATCCCGGTCGCCGGCCGCTGGCGCAGCCCGACAATACGCATTTCTCCGTATTGACACCCACATTGGCGTGCATGTAGGCTGGTACACGGGCCATCACGGTCACCGACACGTGGGGCTTCGCGTGGTCATGCATGCAGAGTCGAGGCATCTGGGGAGGGTCGCGATGACACGATCGCATTGGCAGCGACCGGACGGAACGGAATTGCACGCGATGCGGCGGCGCGTGGCGTACGGCGCACGGCTGCGACCGCTCGCATGGCTC
>CAIQIY010000707.1 GCA_903871975.1 uncultured Chloroflexota bacterium
AACCGACTCAGCCCGGCGATCATCACGATGACGTGACGCCCTCACCAATCCCCCCGGAGCACACGACGCCCGACGAGCCTGCCAGCGAAGAGCCCGGCGCCATCGCCGAGTCCAGCGCGGCATACACTCCGACCGACACGATCACCACGGCCCGCAACACGATCGAGCAACTCCAGAGCCACTTGGTCTACGTCTACGAACGCTTTCCGACGCGGCGACTGAAGCAGGGTATTCTGATCACGCGACACTTGCTGCGCGGCCCGCGCAAGGGCTAGGTGTCGGATGGTGCGGCAGCCGCCGTGCCAGTTCAGGTCGTGCCGTGATCGGTGACGACACGGCACGCGTGGTACGCAACTCGGGTACGGGCGCCACCGACGGCGCGTGACGTCAGGCCGCTACCGACGGTGGTGCGGCGACAATCTGTGGCAGGCTTCACGATCTGCGGTCAGTCATCAAGCTCACCTGTGAGCTGATGGCTGGCCGCTTTTGCGTTGCGGAGCATCGAATGAATCACGAGCGGAGGGCGTTCGGCCTTCTGATGGCATCGCCAGGGTTGGAGCAGCCTTGGGCACGTCGAGCCGAGGTGCAGCGCGCTGCGATCGCGTACTGGATCGCCATCGGCGAGCAGTGCCTGGCGCGCACGCAGCCATCGCCGCCGCGCGCGGCACGCAGCATGGCGGTGCTCGCTACCGCGCTGCATGACGGTCTGGTGCACGGGCTTGGTGCGACCGAGATCGATGCGCGCATCCGTCGGCTGCTGCCAGCCATGTTTCCGCTCGCCGTGGCACCTGGGATCATCGAAAGCGTCGATACGGCGGCGGATGGATTGCTGCCGGCATCGTTTCGCGCCGATGGCGCCGCGCACGCACCACCGCGCGAGTCGCTCAGCGTGGAGGAATCAGGCGCAGCAGATGTCTGGCAGCCGACCCCTCATCTGTTTGCTGTCGGCGAGGAGCCCGGCTGGGGCCGTGTCCGCCCACAGATTCTGCCACACGCCAGCAGCTGCCGCGCGCCCGCCCCCCCAGCGTGGTCGAGTGCAGCATGCGCGCACATTCGCACCGCATTCCTGCATGCCCAGCCGACCAGTGCCAGGCAGCGGGCGACTGCCTGGCGGTGGAATCTCGCGGCGCGTACTGGTGGTGTGATCGGCTACTGGTTCCGTCTGGGCCGCATTCTGCTCGGATCAGCACGCTGCTCGGCCGGGATGTTCGCCCAGTCACTCGCCACGCTCGGCATCGCGCTGCACGATGCCTGCATCGCGTGCTGGGAGAGCAAGTATCACTATCGCTGGTTGCGCCCGATCCAGTGGATGCAGCGCACCACGCCGTCCTGGTGGCCAGTCATCACCACACCGGCGCACCCGGCATACCCGTCGGCACACGCGGTGCTCGCCGGCGCCGCCAGCGCCGTCCTTGGTGCAGCGTTGCCATCGGCCCAGCATGATCTCGCCCGTGCCGCCAAGCACATTGCTGCCGCCCGTGTGGCCGCCGGTGTCCACTGGCCGATCGATGGCGCTGCCGGGTTGGTGATGGGACAGCAGGTCGCTGCGTTGGTCCTCGCCGATCGCCGCATGGCACGAACCCTGGAGGCACGATGATCAGTCGTTGGCCGCTGACCATGCTGCTGGCCGCTGTCGGTGTGCTGGGGGGTATCGGCAGCACCGCAGCGCAGATCGACAACGACCAACCAGTACGGGCGCACGCCAGCATCATCAGCTGTCTGCGTGCCGGCTCCGATCAGGCGCTGCCAGCCGAAGCGGCACCACGGCTGGCGGCAGCATGCTTCGCCAGCGCCTGGGACATCACCGCCTACGGTCAGGCAGGCGGTGGCCCGTTGGCTGGCGATGCACCCGGGAGCGATCCGGCCATCATCACGCTGGGTGATGGCAAGCCAGATGCTGCCGGCAGCGAGCCAGGGCATGTCACACTCGCCACGCTGGCCCAGGTAGGCGCCATCTATGGCCTGGCGTTCAGCAGTGGTGGTAACCCGGCAGCCGGCACGGGTGCCAATGGCGTGCAGGCAGCGACGACACCCCGCGAACCGCGGCTCTTCAGTGCGGCGTTCAGCCGTCGCCTGACGCGCTTTGGGCCAGGCGGGCCCGGTGCGATCTACGCAACCAGCCTCGTCACTGGTGCCAGCGGCATCTTTGCCATGATTCCTGCAGTCGTTCCTGGGCCAGCGACGGCGCTGACGATTGCCGGTACCACGATCGCGCCCGGCGATGGCAGCGCGGCGGTCTACGCCAATCGGCTCCCGTTCAGTGCCACGATGGGCGGCATTCACCGAATCCGCGGTGATGTCGAACTCGAGCGGCTCGCATCACGCACCGGACTCGGTGACCTCGACATCGACACCCAGGAGCGCTTCCTGTACGTCGTCAACCTCGCCCAGCGACGTGTCTATCGTATCGATTCGTGGGCCGCCCAACCACAGGCATCGCTGACGCTGTTGCCCGATCCGGTGACGGCATTGCGCCCGTGCAGCGTGCAGGGCAGTGCGACGTACCGGCCATTTGGACTGCATGTCACCAGCACGCACGTGTATCTCGGCGGCGTCTGCAGCGATGAATTCGATGGTGGTGGTGACCGGGCCGATGTGGCACTGCGCATCGATCGTTGGCACCTCGCGGCGCAACGCTGGGAGCATCTGCTCCAGGTGCCGCTGGTGCAGTATGTCGCGCAGCGCGGGATCATTCCCGGTGAGCGCCCATATGCCCTGGCGTGGCAAGCCTGGCGTGATGCCATCCCCGCCGATGCCTATCTGCGCCCATTCCCGGCACCGCTGGTCGCCGATCTGGCGCTCGACGATCGCGGCATGCTGTTCATCGGCATGCGTGACCGCATCGCCGACATGGCCGGGCCACCCGGCATGCCGGTAAGTGCGGCCCGCGGCTACGGCGACCTGATGATCGCGACGCCGCTGGCGACCGGTGGTTGGTCGGCGCCGACCACGGGCAGTGATCCAACCGGCGACGATGGCATGCCCGGGGGGGCCGATGGTGCACGCCACAACGAGGCGTTGTGGGGTGGGTTGGCCTGGGTCCCCGGCCGTCACAACGGATTGCCCGGTGGCGAGATCGCCGTCACCGGGCTGACGCCCTACCGCACGAACAGCGCCGGAATCTTTTGGTACGACGCCGGCCGCGGGGTCGCGACGGCCCGCGAGGAGATTTACCATGAGAGCCGTCGGGCGACATTCAGTAAAGTCAGTGGCCTGGGCGACCTGGAGCTGCTGTGTGCCTGGGCGGCAGTCGGCGATCGGATATGGCGCGACCTGGATGGTGATGGTCTGCAGGACGTTGGTGAGCCAGGCATCGATGGGGTACGCGTCTCGCTGTACCATGCCAGCGATGCGGCGTTCACCACCCCCCTGGCGACCGTCACGACTGGCGATGCCGATGGTGACGGCGTTGGTGGCGAGTATCGCTTCTATGTCGAACCATTCCGTGCCTATCGTGTACGCCTCGACCCGGCGCAGTTTGCCGCCGGTGGCATGTTGCGCGACTGGTTCGTCACCCCGGTCGATCGTGGCACCAGCGACCTGCTCGACAGCGATGCGGATCAGCTCAGCCGTGCGGTCATGGTGCCTGCCATCGCGCGCGAGGTCGTCGAGCGTTCGTTCGACATCGGGCTCGCGCCGCTGAGCCTGGCGAGCGGCTTCATTGGCGATCGGGTCTGGCTCGATGGCGACGGCGATGGGCTCCAGGATACCGGTGAAGCTGGTGTCGCCCAGATCGTCGTCGAATTGGCAGCATGTCAGGATGCCCTGCCGACGACCGATTGCCGTCAGTGGCTGGCGTATGCACCGCAGGGCGGAGCTGCCCGCAGCGCGACGACGACCACCGGATCGTATCTGTTCAGCCGGCTTCCGCCGAATGTGTATCGGGTCACATTCGCACCACCTGTCATGTACCTGGCGACACGGCGTGGCGCTGGTGATCCGACGCGGGACAGTGATGCTGATGCTGCGACCGGATGGCGCACGACGGCGACGCGCATCGACTCACCCGGCGGAACGCTGCATCACGATCTGGGGCTGCTGCCTGCGACTGCGAATGTTCAGCTGACACTGCAGGGACCGACGACAGCGACACTGAACAGCACGGCGAGCTATGCGCTCGCCTACGGCGTCAGCCCCGGGCCAGTCAGCGCCACCGGTGTCGGTATCACGCTGACGATGCCCAGTGGCATGCGCTTCGTCTCTGCTGCGCCAGCACCGAGCATCAGCGGGTCGACGCTCCGTTGGACGTTCGCTGCGCTGGCTGCCGGTACGAGCGGACAGATCCAGCTGGTGCTGCAGGCAACACAGCTGGGCGATCAGGCGGCCACCGCACGGATCAGCACCACAACGCCAGGTGATCGCGCAGACGACAACATCGCCAGCGTCGTGACACGGGTCACGCGCCCCAATCTCCGTATCGTCCTCAGCGGCCCGACCACGGCAGCAGCCGGGGCACGCGTAGCATACCAGGCGACCGTGACCAACCTGGCGGATGCGGACGTCTCTGCGACGGTGCTGGCACCAGCCGATGGCGTCATCGCCGAGATTGTGCTGCCGACCGGGCTGGATGTGCCGACGCCGCAGCCGCAAGCGACCATCAGCGGCCGCACCGTGCGCTGGAGTCTCGGTACCCTCGCGCCTGGTGCCAGCCGCGCGCTCGCGCTGCAGGTCAGCGTCACCAGCATCGCACCGGTGCCAGGTGCGTTGTGGCTTACGTCACGGGCCACCACCAGCTCGCCGGCAGATGATCCGGATGACAACCAGGACGATTTTCTGACGACCGTGAATGCACCGGCGCTGCGTGTGTCGATCAGTGATGCTCCAGACCCGGTGGCCGAACTCGGGCGACTACGCTATACGGTCGTTGTGCGCAATACCGGCAGCGCCGCTGCACAGGCGACGACGCTCGGCGTGCGGCTGCCTACAGCGGTGCGCTATGGTACGGCGACACCGCCCCCAGGTACAGTCGTGGGTCAACTGGTAAGCTGGCCACTCGGT
This sequence comes from uncultured Chloroflexota bacterium, assembly GCA_903871975.1. Lineage (GTDB taxonomy): Bacteria > Chloroflexota > Chloroflexia > Chloroflexales > Roseiflexaceae > CAIQIY01. The sequence continues at coordinate 4,999 of CAIQIY010000707.1, forward strand.
AGCGTTCAGGCGGGCGCTCAGCTGACCATCGTCGTCGAGGTGTACCTCGAACGCGGGGCCGCCAGCCCGCTGAGTGCCACTGCACAGGTGGCGACCACGACACCAGGTGACGATGCACGCGACAATCTGGCGGCCACGACCAGCCGCATCGTTCCTCTGCCATTGCCGGTGATCGATGAACGGACGATGACTCCGCTCCTGCACTCGGCGCTGGACCCGCAGAGCGGCGGCGGTCATGCTACCGATGCGGTGCATCTGGTCACCGGGCCGCGTTTCGCTTGGCCGATCGGTGAGGTCCTTGATCTCAGCACGATGCTGGCGGTCGATGTTGTGCCCCTCGTCGGCGAGGCCGCTGCGTTGTATGTGCAGCAGCCATCGCTCGTGGCATGGAGCCTCATCGCTATCGAACGTGATGGACACCGCTGGAATGCTGGTACGACCGACAGTGCGGGGCGCAGCGGCTGCCGTGAGCGTGATCGCGCCGCGATCGAACTGCTGCCTGGTTGCGTCTTTCGCTATGGTGCCGGTGGCACGCTGGCCTCGCCCCAACCGCCAGCCGAGGCCGCTATGGCGCGTCAGGCCCATCTGCTGTTCATGCCGGCTCCAGCTCCGACAGCTCATCGCGATGCAATCATGCTCACTGCTACTCCGGCAACATCCGTCGTCGTGATTCTACAGACACATGTGCGTATCGATGTCCTGAATCGCCCCGATGGCATCCTGGTATGGCGGCTCGATGATATTGATGAACACCGTATCGCGATTCGTCTGTTTGATCCACGGAGCCTGCGATGAACTTCAGAAAACAGCATGCCCAGGCGCTGGTTGAGCTGGCATTGATGCTTCCAGTGCTCATAATGCTCATATTTGGTGCTATATGCGTCATGCAATTACTGTTGACACAAATGGTGGTATTTCAGGCAAATCGCATTGCTGTTCATCAAGCTGCGATCATTGGTGGTGATGATGGGCCAAATGGCACAGTAAGATCATACGCTGCAAATGTGCTGAACAATGGCATTGGAACACGAGCTGATCGTGCAATTATAACAGTGACATGTAGTACACGACCTTGTCGAAGATATAGCTTGATAACCGTGCAAATACACTATAACGATACGTTCTGGGTTCCTATTGAACCATTTGCGTCGTTATCACTTCGATCATCGCTTGTGAGAATTGTCGAGCGCGACGCTCAATCGTAGTGACTGATGAGCATTGCACAGCACAGGTCATGCAACCATGAGCAGAGCACAATCAACGCACGCAGCATACCCTGGCCAGTCGCTGGTGATCATCGCCATGATGCTGCCGATCGTGACGATCATGGTCTTCGGCGGAATGGCGCTGGCGCAGCGCACCTACGACCGCATGGCGATCGAGGCGGCCCTGCAACACGCAGCGCGGGCATCAGCCCATGCCGTGCAGTATCGCGGTTTCGCAGCGGATCAACCGACGATCGATGCTGCGCGTGCAGCGGCCCTGGGGCGTGCCGTATTGCGCGCCAATTTGGCAGAGCTGAACTCACTGGACGAGCCCATGGATGAGCTCATTGAGCGTGTCGAGTGGAGCATTCTGCCGCGTGGCGGGAGTTGCGTGTTGCCGTCGGGGCGCACCATCACGAGCGGTTCGGCACCACTGGTCTGTGCCAGTGTCAGCCCGTGGCTGCGTGGAATGCTGACAAGTGCCCCTTGGATGCCATTGCTCGAAGTTGCCGAAGTGATGGATTGAGGAGTGACATGATGCTCAGCGACGATCAGCGGAACCGATCACGCACCATGATGGCATGGCACGATCGTGCGACGATCCTGTTCACCACCGGAATCATCATCGCCGCTGCCGCTGCGGTCATCGGCTACCGCGAGAGCCTGCGTAGTGAGACGATTCTGGTCGCAGCACGACCAATCATGCATGGCGCGCTGATTGATGCGGCCGATCTGCGTCCCATTACACTGCCGACCTATCGACCAGCGGCTGTCAGGGGTATTGGCGATCCGTCACACGTCATTGGGCACTACGCCCGACGTGACATCGCCGCCGATGAACTCATGCGCCCATCAATGATCGCGACACAGTCACCGGCGCAACCTGCCTATGCTGGTGGGATCGTCCTGCAACCGGGATATGTACCGTTCCCATTGCCACGAACGACGCTTGGGACGCTCGCAGCGGGCGATCGGGTGAACATTGGCTTTACGGCACGCGATGGTCAACCATGTGGTGCGACGGTGCCACCAATCGGTACACCTTTTGCATGTCGGCTGTTCAACGAGATGATCGTGCTTGAAATTGCTGATGATGTTGTCTATGTGGCGCTGACTCCCTATCAGGCCCAGGCGGCATGGTCACTTGCGGCAACCGACGTGATGTGGTGGGGTGAACGTACTGGCCCGCTGGATTCCCATATGCCACTGCCAATCTACCTCGAGGCAAGTGCTATCGACTGGGAGTATATGGTCCAGCCAACTCCTCCGATGAATGCACCATGATGCATACCTGAATTTCTGGACACTATTCTGGAGGAATGATGAACACTCGCGACTTACTTATTGCCAGTACCGTCGCTGGCCTATCAGACGAACTTGTAGCCTTGGCCGATGTTCGTGTTACATCTGTCGCATCTTTGGATCATATGAGTGCTATGCTCGATTCTCGACAATTTTATGCCGTATACATCGATTATGATGATAATACACCTGGAAGTCTGTGGAGCAGTATTCTTCATGCGAATCGGCATGGTATCACTGTTCTGATGGGACTATCCCCCAGTATCCAGCGAATTCAGCATGATTTGCACGATGCAGGGATCATGATCTGCCCAGTGTCGGATGCTCCAGGCATCGCGCGCTGGATCGCCGTACAGCTCGGGTTGCGTGGTGGTACCCGTAGTGGCAGCCCAGTGATTGCGGTTGCCGGTGCCAAGGGGGGAATCGGCAAGACATTGACGACCAGCTTGCTCGCCGAGGGTCTGACACGACGTGGCGTTCGTGTCCTGGTGATCGATGGTGACCTCTCCAATTCCGGCATCGTCCCCATGTTTCGCATTCCAGCCGATGCACCATCCTACCTTGATCATGCCAGCGACGCCATCGCCTGTGGCGTCGCACCAGCCTGGGATGCGGTGCAGCTACGTCGGCTCATCTTCAGCCATCCCAGCGGCATTGATTTTCTCATCGGTGCCGACGGCACCGCCGATGCACGCGACCTTCAGCGCATCGAATGGCTCTCGTTGATCCAGGCCGTGCGCGGTCTCGACGAGTACGGTGTCATTCTCATTGACACTGGTCCCGAAATCAAGAAACGGCCATATGCGATTCTCACGGCACGCGATGGCGGATGGGTTGTCGTACCAGCACCGCCAGGGCGCAAAGAGCGCACTGGGGTGGCACACTTACTGCATGTGATGCAGCGAGGGGTCCCAGCACACGATCTCAGTGCTCGCTGCCTGTTGGTATTGATGGAACCTGAGCGGGGTGCCGCAATCACTACCGAGCACATTGCACCGCTCTTTCAGCAGCAATTTCCTGCGACGCGTGTCATCGGGCGATTGCCACGTGCAGTACGGCAGATCAGTACGGCTGATGAGCAAGCCGATCGCTATCTGTCACCACTCGACATCGATCCCGGCAGCATGCTGGTACAAGCCACGCATCAGATGGTCGAGCGTCTTTGTATCGCTATTGGCCTGAGCCCACCATTGCCGATGCCACGACACCGCTGGTGGATGCGCTGGCGGCGCATAGCATCCCGGCCGGAGTGGGGATCGGTGGCGCAGCAGCGTGCGACTACACGCTCCCACACTGCTGCCGCAGATCAATCGCGGGCAGGTGCGTGATGACGAACACACGACGAGCGGCACGTGGAGAAGAAGGAGGAGGATTCATGGGTTCATCAGCCATCCAACGATCGATCCTGGACCTGCCCGACGAGGTGCATCAGTCGTGGCACGGCGACACGATCGGCATGCACCCCACGGAACATCGGCCCGATGTCCTCATCGCCGCGCGTGATGCCCTGCTGGCAGCCTTTGCCGAACCAGGCCGGCGGCGGCACCTCGACCCATTTGCGCCACCTGGTCCGCGGAATGCTGCAGTCATTGAGGTCTTGCGTGCAGCGATCAGCGAGCACCAGCGCGATGGTGGTGTGCTCGCGACGCTGGACGACGCTGCCACGACCCTGCTGCCCATCTTCGCCGACACCATTGGCTGGGGGCCGGCGCAGCGGTACCTCGACGATCCGCGCACGAACGAAGTCAAGATCAATGGGCGAGTCATCCTGATCCAGGAATCCGGTTGTCCGTTTGTTGTCGCGCCCGAGACATTCGCAAGCGGCGACGAAGTACGGCGGCGCGCAGTACAGCTCGCCACCATGCTGGGCATCCGGCTCGATGGCAGCCATCCGCAAGAGACGCTCCCGGTCGCGTACGGCACGCGCGTCCACGTCACCATTGCACCACGCATCGCCGACGAGCATGGTGCACTGGTCTGCATCCGTCGGGGGCGTGATGAAGCCTGGCAGCTCGAGGACCTGGTACGACGTGGCTCGCTCGATGAGCCGACGGTCGCGCTGTTGCAGCTTTGTTGTCGCGCCGGCTGTTCGATCCTGATCGCTGGCCGCACAGGCAGTGGCAAGACAGGCCTGCTCGAAGCGTTGGCCAATTCGTGGCCTGGCGCGCCGCACATCATCTCCATCGAGGATCACACGCTCGAGATCGGCATCCGCAATACCGGCATGTGGACGCGTGAACTGGTGGATACGCAGCACGACATGCATGCGTTTGGTCGTGCTGCGCGCGAAGCCCTGCGTCAGACGCCCGGCCTGCTGCTGCCTGGCGAGACGCGCGGTGCTGAGGCCGGAGCGATCCTGGCGTTGGCGCTCTCGGGGCATCCGGTGATCACTACCCTGCATGCGCGCACCGCCGGGGAAGCTGTCCGGCGCTTTGCCGGCTACGCATCACAGCCCGGCGCCTATATGTACGAGGGGCGTCGCGATGACGCGCTCGCCGACAGTTGTGCCGCCTTCGACATGGTGTTGGTCATGGATATGCTTGCCACCACCGGTCGGCGCGTCCTGGTCGAGGCCACACTGCTCGATGGCAGCTACGATGCGATGGGTCGTCCGCTGCCGGTGGTCGTTCCACTGGTGACGCTGGTCCAGCAGGATGGTGGCGCCGCGAGCTGGCGACACGCGGCACGAGCATGCGATGGGCAGCTGGTGTGGGACGATGGAGAGGATCACACCCCTGCGGGATTGCGCGAGCGCCTCGCCCGCATGACGGCTCCAGTTGCTGCCAGAACCTCACTCGACCGTATGGATTCCGCGGTCGAGCGTGCCAACCAACTGCTCGCCGCCGGCGATGCCAGCCGCGCCTACGTCCTGCTGCGTCACGTGTGGTCGATCCGACGGGATGGTGTCGTGCGCCAGCTCGCCGGCCGGGCACTCGCGCGCCTGCCGATGGTCGAGGCCCGCTGTCGTTCGATGGCGACAGCGGCACGACAACGCATTGAGATGCTGGTGCGCCAACAGCGCTGGAGCGAAGCACGTCAGCTGATCGACGAGGTGTCGACGGACGTCGGGCTGATCGTCACGATTGGTGGTGGCTGGGAAGCACTCGGGGCCGCGGTGCG